>CAMOWP010000007.1 GCA_946628455.1 uncultured Clostridia bacterium
AAAAGCGTTGACACGCTTGAGATTAAGCCGACTCTTGTAAAAAACACGAGTATGTCAACAAATGCTATGAACGGCTGTACGGGGCTGAAAACTATTCAGGGCGACAGCTCCTTCGTTTCAACGGATGTTCTTATTGAGGTTGTAAAGGGCGCAATCAACGCATTCTCAGGTAACTGGCTCGGTCTTGTAAGCAATGTTATCAACGTTGGTAAGGACGGCCTTACAAGTGACGGAAACCTTCCCGATGAAACGATAGATGCGCTTATTGATGATTACATCAACACAGGTAACAGTATATATTTTGACGACCTTTCAACAGCGATTGACGGGTATAACGAAAGAAAAGCCAACCCCTGCTACGAGAACAATCAGTTCACTCATATCTATTTCAGCAGTGTTACGGCGGAGCCCACCTGCACCGAGGAAGGAACAACAACGTTCACATGCTCAAGATGCGGCGACGTTTACACAGAGCCGATTGAGCCTCTCGGACATAATTACGTTGACGAGGTACTTTATGAGCCGACCTGCACGAAAAAAGGTGTAAAGGAATCGACCTGTACACGTTGTGGAGATGTAAAGCTCTCGCCCATTACACCGCTTGGCCACACGCCTGAAGCTATCCCTGCTGTTGCGCCCACGTGCTCACAGACAGGCCTTAGCGAAGGCTCAAGGTGTTCGGTTTGCGGCGAGATACTTGCGGCGCAGGAAACGGTTGAAACCGTGCCGCATACATATTCATATATATATGACGCAGAAAACGACGCATATACAGGCGTTTGCGATGTTTGCGGATATGAGACAAACAGCTTTACAAACGATTTATCGGCACTTGTTTCGGCAGTGAGCTTGGCAAAGACCTTTAATGCTGAGGATTACACAGCTGAGTCATATCAGAGGATGCGCTCAAGCATTGTAAAGTATATCTACTTGTCAGAAAGTAGCATTCTTCCCTACCCGCAATATGCTGTTGACGCAAAGACTGCAGAGATTCTTACAAGAATTTCTGAGCTTGCTCCTTATCTTGATTTTTCGGTTGTTACAACGGAAGGCGGAAGCATTGAGGTTCAGACTGAAAACGAAACCTTCAACAAATCAGTGAGACAGAATATTGCGTTTGGCGAAAGCATCACGCTTACGGCTACCGAGCTTGAGGGATACACCTTCAAGGGCTGGTACGAGCTGAAAACAAATCGCTTTTTGTCATACGATTCAACATATACATTTACAATGTCTTCAAACACCTTTCTTAAGGCGATATTTGAAGAAAGCTCGCTCATAACGCTGACCTGCACAAATGACACGGGCCAGATAGTTGAAATCATTTCAAAAACTCCCGCTCAGTGGAGCGAGGTTCAGAGCCTTACGGGTATCCTTCCCACAGTTCCTTATAAATACGGATATTATAACGGAAAATGGAATTATACCGAATCGCAGCTGCTCTCCAAGCTCAGAGGCGGAATCAACTGCACAATAGCTCCGTATTATCAGTCATATAACGTGGAGCTCCCGGCTCAGCCGATTTCAGACGGAGTAACACCTGCGCTGACTCTTTCATATGACCTTGTTCAGAAAGAGGACGAAAGCTATGCAGGCTCGTTTATAATGGCGGCTGACATTCCCGAGGACACAGAAATTGTTGAAATCGGCACCTGCTTTTTCAAGGACAAGGCAGATAAGTTTAACCCGACAGGCTTTACGCTTACAAACAATAACAGGTCGCTTGTTAGCAAATACGAGGGCGTTGACGAAAGCGGTATTTATATTACGAACATAAACGGTTTAACAGACAGATACAACTGGGCAGCACGCGGATACATTGTATACTACAACGAGGACGGAGTGCTCTCAACAGTTTACACAAACCAAATCAATATTATTAACAAGGAAAAGGTTGGCTGATGCCAACCTTTTTTTAATTAAAAATTGAGAATGGAGAATGGAGAATTTCGGGTGCTGCGCACGGCGATTGTATTGGCGACCTGCGGTCGCTTGCGGGAGGGCGCAGAGGCCCTCCCCTACGATTTGCGGACGAGCAATGCTCGTCCGTAAAATTAACAATTAATAATTAACAATTTCGGGCGGGATACCCGTACCCATTTTATTCGATATATTGTAGGGGTCGGCGTCCTCGACGACCCGTTATTACAATCCCTCAGTCACTTCGTGACAGCTCCCTTTACACAAGGGAGCCATTTATTTATCAACCGCCCGCGCGTTGCGAACCATTTTATGCGGGCGACCGAAGGTCGCCCCTACGGCATTAAAAAAGAGAATGGCAAAGTTGCTTTGCCATTCTCTTTTTATTTAGAATTCCGTGTCGCCTTCGTTACCTGAGCCTTCGCCGGGACCCGGGTCAATCGGCGAGGCTGTAATAACGGAGACTATTGTAAATTTTTCAATATCTGCCTTTGGAGGCTCGTAAACTCTTTTCATACTCTGCCTCCTCTGTTATGCCAAATCAGATGTTTCCATTACATCAAGCGTTGCTGTGTTTCTGTAATTGTAATCAAAATTTACCGTTGCTCTGAACGCTCCGTTTTCAAGCGTTGTATTGCCCAGCGTTACGCTGTACTGTCCCGAATCAAGAACTGCCGTTATTGAATTTGAAGCATTTGCTGCAGGGTCTGTTCCGTTCTTTGTGAACTTGATGCCGACCTTTGTATACGCTACCGAGCATCCCTGAGTTACAATACAGTATGCTCTGCACTTTGTTTGTGCATATACCGTCTTTGCTATTACCGCAACAAACGGCGCTTTGATTCTGAGCATTTCCTTTACGTACTCATCCTCTGTGAAATCGAAATAGTTGCTTGAGGTGCACGCTATTACGCTTGCCGTTACAAGAACTGCTCCGTTTTCCGTTTCAAGATAGTAATTGCCTGAATCCGTATAAATCGGAACGAAATCGAGGTTGCAGTGCGAATAAAAATGATAGTTTTCGTTATACGACGCTACAGTATACTTGTTACCTACCTTTACTGCCCACGCATAGAAGGAATTAGAGCCTGTGTAATCAAGAGTGAATTCCTTATCAAACTGTGCGTTTACGGTTGAATCTACAGTTTCGCTCTTTGTGTTTGTAAAGGAGCCGTTGTTTGCTGTAAGCACTATAGTATTATCGTTTGTATAGATTGCTTTAACGGTTACTGTCTTTGCGTTCTCGTTAACCTCTGTATACCAATCGCTTACCGTCATATTCGGAAGATATGCATAGGCCTTAACCGAATCAAACTCCTTGTAATCCTTTGTATCGTGTGTATCCGAATATACAAGCTTGCCATTTCCGTTGTAATACTTATAGATATATCCTGCTGAGGTTGGCGCGCTTGTTATTGCTGCTGTTACGGTGATATTTGCGCTTATCTTCTTTGTTAAGCTGTCTCCTCCGTAAACCGTATTGCTTCCGCCGTCTGAGGTAACAGTAGTCCATACTACTGTATCGGAATCATCTGTATACTCGCTGCCGAGAGTGAATGTTTTTGCTGTTCCAAAGGCTACCGTTGAGCTTGTGCTGCTTACCTGAGTTCCGTCCTTTGTTACAACGAAATTAACTGTATAGCTGTTGAAGTTCGCGTCTGCTTCCGAAATTTCGTTTATTCCTTCAAGGAGGTCGGTTGTGTAAATATCAGTTGAGCCCTTTGAAGTTTTCTTCATAACCGTTCCTGCAGGAACGCCGAGGAGGTCTGCCTCCGCTGCTGTTACCTCGTGATAAACTGCGTCGTAAACAGTATCGGTAAGGGTATCCATATTTGTTATTGCGTTTGATGAATACTTTCCCGTTTGCGCTGTTTCGGTTTTAACTACCGAATACGCTTTATCAAAGTTCTCATAGTACGCAGCGGTATCTGGATTTTCAAGCGCGTTATATGCCGCTGTAAGATTTGAATGAAGCCCGTCGAGAGTTGACTGCTTTGAAGCCTTTGTGGTATCAAGCCTTGTTGCGCTATTTGGAAGCCAATCGCCGACAGTATATGCTTTTGCTGCCGCATATGCTTCGCAGAAGGCTTTATAGCTATCGTAAGTATAATTTGCGTAGTTTGCTTTTACTGCGCTGTATGTTGAGCTTGCTACGTCATTATCAATATCTGTAAAGTCTGCGCGTTCTTCAAGACCCGCATATGCGGAATTAAGAGCGTTTGAAAGACTTGTTGCGTCAGAAGCACTGAGAGAAGCATAAGAGAAAGTTTTGCTGCTCGTGCTCGTTACGATTCCGTCAAATTTATCCATTACGTTTTCAAACGCAGTTTTGAAGGTATTCCAGGAGCTTGTAGTCCACTTGGTATTTCCGGAAGCGTAAACGTCTCTTGCCTTGCCCTTTGTACCGTCGTTCTGGTCCTCTGCAGTACGGAGCTTATTCCAGTCTGTCTGATGAGAATCGGCAGTTTTTCCGCTCGGACCGTCTATTGCATTATACGCATTATCAATCGCTGATACACAGCCGGAGTAATTATTTGAGCTTGTGAAGAACGAATTTGGGTTAAACTCAATTTTATCAAGGTCTGCAAAGAATGCTGACATTCCGCCTTCGCGATAATTACCGCTTGTTGCAAGCTTTGATGAATTTGCGCCTGTCCAAAGCACTTTCTTATCGTCAACTTTATCAATAAGTTTTTTGTAGTTGATGATGCGGATAGGTGTAGATACATTAACGAGTTTTGATTCATCATTCTCGGTTTTTACTCCAACAACAGACATCCAGTATTTGACATCAAATGTAACTGGATTGATAGTAGTCAAAGTACCAGTAGGGGTGTTTTTATATCTTAAATAGTTTTTGTAAGTATATTTCATTAAGGTTGAAACATCATGTTTTGAATATTCATAATATGTATTTGAAATCCAACCCGATTTTTTAATAAATTTATTTCCGCTTGTATTAGAAGGATCTTGGTCAACATCAAGGCAGTTATCGTTCTTTCCTATTGAACTTGCAGAATTGTATCCAATAGGCTTACTTCTATTAGTTGTATTCCAGCCGAATCTGATTGCTTGCCAATTTGCATATGCTGTACTATCAGTTCCTGAAACTGTTGTATAACCATCCCAATTCTGAAACATTTCAAAATTGGTTGAACTGTTATTACTAGTTGACAAATAAAAATATTCGGGATGTATATTATAGTTATTTTCATAGTCAGCAAGAGTAAGTGTTATAGGCATTACGGGCTGAGTTGAACCATCATATAGAAGTGTTGTTTCAGGCCAGTAATACCAAGTTTTACAAGCGTATGTAACACCTGCTGTACTTGTTTTAATCTCAGGTGTTGAAGAAGTAATATCAAATGTAGTTTGCGAAGAACCATCAGCCCATAGTACATTTTTATATGTACCTATTGGTACAGTTGTTGAACCAAATTTAGGCTGATATGTGCCTGTATAAGCATTCCACTTTGCTATGTTCTGAGTAAACTCAGCTCCGTCAACCGTTGACTGAGTATTAAGCGAGCCGTAGTTTGCCATATCCTTTACTGCAAGAGCATAGATATATTTCTCATAATTCGACTTCATATTGTAGCTCGGGTCGCTGAGATTATTTATCTTTGTTTCATAACCCGAAATACCTGAATTAAGAGCGTCTAAATCAAGCGCGTCAATAGTTCTTACGCCGTCTGCCGCAATTGCATTAAAAGGCATAGCGCAGATGAGCATAAGCGCTGACAAGAACACCGCAATTATTCTTTTTATTCCCTTCGTTTTTTTCATACTTTTCGCCTCCCGCGAAATAATAAATATCTTAATATAACTAAATTTATATTTTACCACTTTCATTATACAACACAGTTGTCTATTAATCAAGCAAATTTTTAACAATTTGTAAATTTTTTATTTTTTATGACAAATAGGCGTTAATTGGTAAAATAATTGTGCAAAATGACAAAATAATTAACAATTCAGGGTGCTGCGCACGGCGATAGTATTGGCGACCTGCGGTCGCTTGCGGGACGTCGGGGACGCCGTCCCCTACAGTTTGCGGACGAGCAAAGGTCGCCCCTACGGGATTTGCAAAACGTTGGGGATATAATCGTAGGGGCGGTTTTTAACCGCCCGCGCGTTGTGAGCCCGATTTTCGGGACGTCGAGGACGCCGTCCCCTACAGAGTTCGTAATATTGTGGAATATATAATCGAAGGGGCGGTTTTTAACCGCCCGCGCGCCGCGAGCCCGATTTTCGGGACATCGAGGACGCCGTCCCCTACAAAAAAAGCTTGCATTTCTGCAAGCCTTTGGTGCGGGTAACAGGACTTGAACCTGCAAGGATTACTCCACTGGATCCTAAATCCAGCGTGTTTGCCAGTTTCACCATACCCGCTTATGCGTTTTTGCTGTGATATAATAACACAAAACCTGAAAAATATCAATACACATTAACTGAAATTTATTTATGCGGTTTTGTGAGGGTGAAGGCGGCGGCGTAGACTGCTTCGGGCTTGCTGCCCCTTAAGGTCTGAGCGCATTCGCTCAGCGTGCTGCCTGTAGTTTTGACGTCGTCAACAATAAGAATTGTTTTGCCCGTTATCTGTGCACCGTCAGCAATCTCAAAGGCGCCGTACAGATTTACGCGCCTGCGGCTTGCCGAGGAATAACGCTGAGAATCCGTGTTCTTTGTCTTAACAAGAAGCGGCTTGTATTCACTGCCAAGCTTCTCAGCAACGGCTATTGCAAGCAGCTCGGACTGGTTATATCCCCTTTCCCGCTGCTTTTTCTTAGTCATCGGAACAGAGGTTACAACGTCAAATGAAACGCCCTCAAAGCGCTTTCTTACCGTTTTGGCAATTTCCTCAGCCATTGCGGGAGCGAGCTCGCAAAAAGAATAGTTTTTTAACCTTCTGACCGCGCGCTCCATACTGCCTTCATAATAATAAGGCGCGCAGACAGCCTTATATCTCGGCGAATGCTTTTGCTTTTTGCACTCGCAAATTGCCTTTTCCATTCCGCATTTTTCACAGATTTTTCCGCTGATTTTCTTAGCGTTCAGGCACTCGGAGCATAGCTCGTCAGATGGCTTTATAACCTCGCCGCAGAGCTTACAGCGTTTTGGATAAACAGTGTAAAGCAGCCTTTTGAATACCGTTTTAATCATACGCAGAGATACCCCGCAACGCGGCTGTAAATTTCATCGTCAATGCCCTTTATATCTTTAATCTGCTCAACGCTTGTATATTTTCCGATATGCTCGCGATACTCGATTATTGCGCCCGCGCGGACCTCGCCGAGGCCGTCAATGCTCATAAGCGCTTCGATTGTTGCAGTGTTGAGATTAATTGGATAATCATAAGCTGTTTCGGCTTGGGCGGCGCTTTCGCGGACGCTGCTTTTCTGCTGCTTTGCAGTTGTTTTTTCAGGCGCTGAGGCGGCTTGTGTTAATTGCCCGGCGGCTTCTGATTCAGCCTGCACGGCTGCCGCTTCGGCAGTAACTGCGTTTTGTGCGGGAGCCTCGTAAACTCTCGGGAGCCTCAGCGACACAACGAGTATCACAGCGGCTATTACAATAAGCGCTATGCCGATTAAAACCATTGTCTGGCGCGATTCTCTGTTCATCTTCTCTTTCCCTTTTTGCTCTTGCCCCTTGAGGCCTGCCTTTGCTGAGGCCTGCTGCCGCGAACGAGGCAGCCCTCGCCCGCTCCGATTAAATCGTAACGCTTCGCCTTCCTGAGCGCCTCCTCAACGAGCTTTTCGTTTTTAGGATTATAATACTGAAGGAGCGCCCGCTGCAGCGCCTTTTCGTGCGGCACCTTTGCGCAGTAGACCTCTTTCATTGTGTACGGGTCAAGCCCCGTGTAATACATAGTTGTTGATATAGTGCCCGGGGTGGGATAAAAATCCTGCACCTGCTCGGGACGGATATTGTTCCTCTTAAGAAACAGCGCGAGCTCAATTGCGTCGTCAAGCGTTGAAGCGGGATGGCTCGACATAAGATACGGAATGAGATACTGCTCCTTATGCGCCTTATCGGAATACTCGAAATATCTCTTTGAGAATTTAATATACGATTCAATATGCGGCTTGCCCATTTTATCGAGAACTGCGGCTGAGCAGTGCTCGGGGGCAACCTTGAGCTGGCCGCTGACGTGGTGCTTTACAAGCTCTTTAAAGAAGCTGTCGTCCTTATCAAGCAGGAGGTAATCATATCTTATGCCTGAGCGGATAAACACCTTTTTAACGCCCTGAAGCGCTCGAAGGGAGCGGAGGATTTCAAGGTATTCGCTATGGTCCGAAACGACGTTTTTGCAGGGCTCGGGCGCGAGGCACTTTTTGCCCTTGCAGAGTCCGTTTTCCTTCTGAAGCTCGCAGGACGGTGCTCTGAAATTAGCGGTAGGGCCGCCTACGTCGTGAATGTAGCCCTTGAAATTCGGAAGCGAGGTCAGAAGCTTTGCCTCTTCAAGAATGCTCTCTTTGCTTCTTGAGGTTACGTATCTGCCCTGGTGAAAAGCGATTGAGCAGAAATTACAGCCTCCGAAGCAGCCGCGGTTATGGGTTATTGAAAACTCAACCTCATTGATTCCCGGAACGCCTCCCTGCGCTTCATAAACGGGGTGGTACGTTCTCATATACGGCAGGGCGTAAACCCTGTCGAGCTCTTCGGTAGTGAGAGGGGGCATAGGCTCGTTTTGCACAATCATAGTTTTTCCGTGCTTCTGCTTTACCGCCTTGCCTCTTATGTGGTCCTGCTCGTCAAGCTGAATTCTCGCCGCCTTTGCGTATTCCGTTTTGCTGCTTTTAACGTTTTCATAGCTCGGACACTCTCTGCCCGTATACGGAGTTTCGCGCACGTCGACCTTATAAACAGTGCCCTTTACATCGCGTATGTTTTCTATTTTTTCGCCGCCGTCAAGCCTGTGAGCGAGCTCGGCAGTCTGCTTTTCGCCCATACCGTAGATGAGCATATCTGCGCCGGAATCAAGGAGAATGCTCGGTTTAACTCTGTCCTCCCAGTAATCATAATGAGCAAAGCGCCTGAGCGACGCCTCAAGCCCGCCGATGATTACGGGAACATCGGGGTAAATGCTTTTAACGGCCTTTGTATAAACGGACACTGCTCTGTCGGGGCGTTTGCCGATAACGCCTCCCGCGGTGTATGCGTCTGACGAGCGCTTTTTCTTTGCTACCGTATAGTGAGCGACCATTGAATCAATGTTTCCGCCCGTGATTAAATACGCAAGTCTCGGCCTTCCGAACTGAACAAAATCAGCCGTGCTACGCCAGTCAGGCTGGCTTAGTACGGCTACCTTAAAGCCCTCTGCTTCGAGGACTCTCGTTATAATTGCAGCGCCGAAGGAAGGGTGGTCAACGTAAGCGTCTCCTGTGATGTAAACAAAGTCAACCTCGCCCCAGCCTCTTTGCTGCATATCCTTTTTGTTAATCGGAAGAAAAGCTTTCATAATGTTTTAGAAATAATTATCCTCGCTGCCGTCCTCTTCATCCTCGTAGCCCTCGATTCTTTCTTCAAGCGGGTACGCAGGAAGCTCGTTTTCAGCCGAAGAATCCTCGCCGTCAAAGCTGAGCTGTTCTGTGTTTTCAGCGGTAAATTCAACCTCGGCGGGGGCTGAGCCGTTTGCCTTCATCTGAATCCACTGCTGCCTTGTTATTCTTATCTCTCTTGGCTTTGCGCCGTCCTGGGGGCCGATTATTCCCTTTTCCTCAAGCTGGTCCATAATCTTTGAGCCGCGGGAATAGCCGACTCCGAGCTTACGCTGAAGGAACGAGGTTGAAGCCTTACCGTTATCAAAAACGACGTCAACGGCTGAATCAAACAGCGGGTCAAGGCTGTCGTCTCCGCCCGGCTCGTCAAACGCATTTCCCGAGCCCTTTTCCTGAACGGCGCGGTTTTCGATTTCCTTGCTGATTTCGTCGCTGTACTGGCTTTCGCCCTGATTCTTGATGAAATCGCAAAGCTCCTCAACCTCTTCATCCGAGATAAAACAGCCCTGAACACGAAGCGGCTTGCTTGAGCCGATTGGTGAATAGAGCATATCACCGCGGCCAAGCAGCTTTTCAGCGCCTCCCGTGTCAAGAATAGTTCTTGAATCTATCGCGGAGGAAACCGTAAGCGCGATACGTGATGAAATATTAGCTTTAATGAGACCCGTGATAACGTCAACAGAGGGTCTCTGCGTTGCGATTACAAGGTGCATACCTGCCGCACGCGCCATCTGTGCAAGACGGCAGATTGAATCCTCAACCTCTTTGGGCGCAGCCATCATCAAATCGGCAAGCTCGTCTATGCAGATAACGATTTTCGGCATAGGCTCCATATCCTTGTGCTTTTCAACGTACTTGTTATAGCCCGCAATATCCCTCACGCCCGTTTCGGAGAACGCCTGATAACGCTTGAGCATTTCGGCAACTGCCCAGCCGAGCGCGCCCGAAGCCTTTCGGGCGTCCGTTACAACGGGAACGAGAAGATGCGGAATATTTTCATATTTTGAGAACTCAACCTTCTTGGGGTCAATCATAAGGAATTTGACCTCGTCAGGCTTAGCTCTGTAGAGAATAGACACGATAATCGAGTTCATACAAACGGACTTACCCGAGCCCGTTGTGCCCGCAATAAGAAGGTGAGGCATTTTGGCGATGTCGCAGAATACTGTTTTGCCTGCGATATCCTTACCGATTGCGGAGGAGAGAAGCGATTTCTGCGAATCAAATTCATTGGTATCAATAACCTCGCGCATTGATACCATATTTTTAATGCTGTTAGGTATTTCAATTCCGACTGCAGCCTTGCCGGGGATAGGCGCTTCAATGCGGACGTTTGTTGCCGCAAGGTTAAGCGCGATTTCCTTGGAAAGGTTTTCGATTTTTGAAATTCTTACGCCTGCCGCAGGCTTGAGCTCGTAACGTGTAACGGTTGGGCCGCGGGAAATATCGGTAATCTCAGCCTGAACGCCGAAGGAAGCGAGAGTATCGATAAGCAATTCGGCAGTGCTTTTGAGCTCTGAGCTAATATCCTTATTGCTCTTCTGCTTTGCAAAGGAGAGAAGGTCAACGGGAGGAAGCTTATATTCAGCGACGGTTTTGTTCATATCCTCGTCGCTTACGCTGAACTCGGGCTCAGCCTGAACAGCCTTTTCAAGCTTTTCCTTTTTATCCTCCTTCTTTTCGCTTGCGTCCTTGACAATATCGTCAATTGATTTTGAGCCTTCTCTTGACTCCTGATTGCGCTTTGTTGATTCGTTTATTTCGCGGATAATTGAGGACATATCGTCTTCGTTTTCCGCAGTGTTAACGGCTTCGGGCTCCGTCTTTCTCTTTTTCCTTCTGGTTTTTTCCTGATTATCCTTAACCTCGCCGCTGTTTGAAAGCGGGTCGTCATCAAGGAAGATATCGATGTTGCGCGTTCTTCTTTTTTCGCGCATTTCCTCGCGCTTTTCTTCGATATACGGAGTTGCTCTTTCAACAGCCTTTTTAACGGGCTTGGTTGTGTTTTTGAAGAACTGGTTAACAGTTGCCTTTGAGAGAAGAATAACGTCTACAAGAGCAAGAAGAAGCGATATAACGATAGCGGGAAGCGTGTCCATGGTGAGCAGAAGCCAGCCGATTATTGCGCCGATAGCGCCGCCGTTGAAGGTTACGGTTGCGTTGAGATACGCGCCCCTAACAGTGCCGCCGAAATCCTCACCTGACTGATGAGCGATAAGATGAGCGAAAATATGTATAAGCGCGGAAATAAGCAGCATAAGAATTAAAATCATAACCGTTTCAAAGGTCATATTTCTGCTGCTTTTTTTAACTGTGAACAAGAACGAATAAGCGAGACAGAGAAGCGGAAGCACAACCGCCGCAAACCAGCCGAATACGCCGATATATACGTTGTGCACCTTTTCCCATATACCGTCGCCCGTAAGCACTGCGATAAAAAAGAACAGCACCGAAAGCGCAAAGATAACTACCGAAATTATCCTTGCGTTGGATTCATTTAAATATTCAATTTCCTTTTGCTTTGCCTCTTTTTTCTGAGGCTTTTTATTATTCTTTGAATTAGCCATAATTCTCCTGTATTTTATCTGACAATAAGCTGAATTGCGCCGATAACTGCGGCAACAGCGCCAAGCGCAAGGTCATAATATGAAAAGTAAGCAAGATAAGATTTTGCAATAATGAATTTGAGAACTCTTGTGCATACAAACGAAGCGACAACGGAGAAAACAAGGGCGAGGATTATTTCAACTACGCCTGCTGCATACACCGCTGTTACAGCCTCAACGATTCCCATAACGAGAAGGACGGGAACGCTCATAACGAGGCAGTAACGGTATGCTATTTTTTTAGTTACGCCAAAAAGTATGAGGATTGTAAACACGCCTGCCGTGAGCGACATTCCCGCAACGGGAATCAGAATAACGCTTGAAAAACCTACAACAAGCGCAGGGATAAGAGAAACGGGCTTATCGTTACGGGATACGTTCATCTGCTTTACAGCTAAGAAAACAAGCAGCCCGATAAACGCGATAAACAGCCCCTCGTCAAGAATAGTTCCGTTATAGCTGAAGGAGCGAAGAAGCTTATACAGCAAGCCGTAAGGCTTAATCGGGATAAGCCACAAAAGCATGGGAAGGAAGGAGAGCATAACCATATAAAGCATTTTTCTTGCAGGGGAAGCTTCCTTTATTTTAAGCTGCCTTTTAAACAGCTCCTTTCCCGCGCCGAAGAATTCAAGCGACAGCCTTTTGAAAATGCTGAAGGAGGCTAAAAGTATTCCGAGCGCAATTCCGATATGTACTATACCCGTTACGCGCCAGACGTAGCCGTCTGAAATGCCTGCGAAATCGTGGTATATTGAGCTGTGCCCCGACTCACTTATCGGGAGCAGCCAGCCTATTGCCTGGAGTATAGCGTTTAAAATTGCAGTTATAAATGACATTATTTTCTCCTCCGAAGAGCGAGGCATTATCAAGGAAATACCCTGCCCTTATATAGTCATAGGGGTTAGTTGAAGCGGGGCTTGTCCTTTTGATTTCGCCCGGGTTTCTCATAACCTCGTCAGGATTCATCACTGTGTAAAGCATCGTTACCCTCCTCAATCTGAGAATTAAGATAATCAAGCGCGTCTGAAAGACCGCCGAGCTCGTCGATAATTCCGCACCTGACAGCCTCTTCGCCGTCAAGAACAGTTCCCACATCCATAATAAGCTCGCCCGTTTTCATCATCAGCCCTCTGAAATCCTCAGCGCTTATCTTAGAATTGTTTTCAACAAATCTGATAATTCTGTCCTGCATTTTTTCAAAATACGAAAGAGTTTGCGGAACGCCGAGAACTGTTCCGTTCATCCTTACGGGGTGGACGGTCATAGTTGCGCTCTGGGCGATAAAGCTCTTTTTACAGCTCACTGCAAGCGGAACGCCGATTGAGTGACCTCCGCCGAGCACGAGGGAGGCGGTTGGCGTTTTCATTGTTGAAAGCAGCTCTGCAATTGCAAGCCCCGCTTCAACGTCTCCGCCGACTGTGTTGAGAATTATCAGAAGACCTTCAATCTCCTTGCTCTCTTCTATAGCGACAAGCTGAGGGATAACATGCTCATATTT
This sequence comes from uncultured Clostridia bacterium, assembly GCA_946628455.1. Taxonomy (GTDB): domain Bacteria; phylum Bacillota; class Clostridia; order Oscillospirales; family Acutalibacteraceae; genus Eubacterium_R. The sequence continues at coordinate 13,527 of CAMOWP010000007.1, forward strand.
AGTTGTTTTGTTCTGAGTCGGAAGAATGATATGCCCTTCTATCTGACCGATAACAGTCAGGCAATGGATAAAATGCCCGTCCTTCATAACGGTTATCGAGCCCGATTCAAACGCGCTCTCCTTTTTATCCTCGCATTCCTCGTTTTCATTGATTTCGTTTTCTGCTTCGCACATACTGACACCTCAAAATTTAGTATCCCCGAAAATCGCAGAAAACTACATATAGTTTATTTTAACATTTTTTAATATAAATTTCAATAAAAATATTACCGCGCTCTTAACAGCGCGGTAACATTGCGTTTGTATTCTGTTTTCACCCGCACATTCTGCGGCTGAGCTCGTTTACCAAGCCGTAGGCGTCATCAACGCCGACAAACCGCCATTTTCCGTTTTTAAGCCTTACCTTGACGCAGGGCGAAAACGGGTCGCCTGCAATGAAATTTGAGTAATAGCTTAAACGTATTCTGTCGGGGTCGGTATGAAAGCTCTTTGACGGGAGCACCTGCATTATATCGGAATAATTAATTATCTTCCTGCGCGGAAAAAGCCCGTTGCAGATTTCCATACAGTCGTCATAAAGGAACACGCCTTTAAGCGAGGCGAAATCATAAACCGCAAGAGCTATTGCCGCCGCGTAATAAGCGACAAGCAGGATTATCGGTATCGGGCTGCCCTTTCCTATCCCGCCGAAAAAATTAACTGTCATTATCCAGAGCATCGGCGGGCAGACCGCTACTAAGAATATGCCTATCGCTTTAATGAACATTCTTCCGAAGAGGCTGCGCTTTGACAGCTCATAGTATTTCATTTTTCCATCCATCATTTGGTGTCCTTATAATCTAAAATTTTTCCGTTTTCATCCCAGGAGGTGTAAAAGGCTCTTGTGTATTTTTCGCCTGACGGGCTGACGTAAAGCTCGCCCTCCCCTTTCTTAAACGAGTTTGACAGGTCAATATAAAGATAGCCCTCGCTGTCGCAATAGCACTGCCTGAAATCGTAATAATTTCCGTTTCTGTCAGTGAGATAATAATGCTTGATGTCATATTCATCCTTGCTCGGCGTTTTTTCGGTTGAGGTATAGTAATAATACCTTTTGCCGTCCCTGGCGTAATATATCACTCTTTCGGGCGATTTATAGCAGTTGCCGAGACGGTCAAAATAATATCCGTTAAAAAGCATTTTTCTGAAGGTGTACTCCTCGCTGTCGGTAAGCCTGTTATCAGAATAGGAATTGATATAGTCTCCGTCTTCTGTAACACTTTCAAGGTCGACTAAATCAAAAACGCCGTATTTTGAATAGAAGGAGATATAGCCTCTGTCGCTTACATATGAGAAGAAATAATCTCCTTTTTCCGAAACAAACACGTGGAGCACAGGCGCCTTTTTTTCGGATTTGTACATATAAAAGTAGCTGTTACCTACTATCATTGCCGCATACAGACCCGATTCCTTCATCGGAAAGGCTGTATGGCGTGTTTTCGTCTTTTTTGCTATTTTTTCATATGCGGTTGCATCCGTGCTGACAAGCTTAAGTATTTCCCTTTCCTTCGCCCTGAAGGCAGCCTGCTCATCGGTGATTTTTTCAGCGCTCAGAGTTTCGCTTACCTTGGTTTCGTCGCTGCCGTACATAAACTTGAACTCGGCGTTTTCCTTAAAATATTTTGCATATTCGGGCGAGGCTGTAACCTGAACGGGAACATAGCCTCTGTAGAAATTATAAAGCTCGTCGCCCTTTGCCTTATACGGAATCGCGCTGTGAATTGCCTGCTCGTCGTCGGCGCTAAGCTCAAGCCAGCGGAGTGTCGGTGAATCAAAGCCCTTTCTGAATTCCGAGGTGTCGGCTGTAAGGGCTACGCAATAAGGGCTGCTTTTGATATACGTATTATATAGCTCTTCATCAATTTTCAGCTTTTTCATATCCTGCTCGGCAAGCTCGGAAAGCGCGCTGATTGCCTTTTGCACCTTTGAAACGCCGTCGCCTTTATCGGTAAAATCAAGTGCCTCCTCCTCGCCGTCAAGGTAAATTACAAGGCTTGAATAGTTATGCTCATACGAATATGAGGAAATCCTGTCTGAGCTTTTTTCAATTTCAAATTCAAGCTCGCTGCTTTCAATATACTGAGCGAGCTGCTTTTCATCCCTGCATTTTTCCGTTATTTCAAAAACCGTGTTATAAAGAGCGATATATTCGTTTTTATAATAGGTGTAATCGGTATAGCACTTAACGCCGCAATAAAGCGCAACGGCAAGGAAAACAACGCCGATAAACCTGTACGCCTTCACGCCGGCGCGCCTCAGCTTATTATCAAGGCGGCTTTTAATCTGAAGCTCAGCCTTGATTTCGTATACGAGCGCTGTGATAATTCCGACGGCGCACAGAGCGCAAAACGCCGCAAGCGCCGTTATTACCGCATTTTTATTATACTGCGAATAAGAGGAGTGCAGCTCCGCCTTATAAAACAGCTCCGAAAGCGTTTTGAAATCCGAGTTCACTCCCCTTGCTATATCAGCAAAAACAAAATAGTTAAACGTGCCGACTGCGGCAAGCTTCAAAACCGAAACGGCGCTTGAAGGGAGCAAACGCCTTTTAAGAGTCAGCGATACATCGGCGAGCATAACGCCGAAGGAGAGAAAAACGAAGGAAAGAAGAAGCGGCAGCATTGCGGGCTCAGCGTCAATATATTTACCCTTGAGATAATACATCGCGCCGAGCAGCGCAACAAGAATAACGCTTGTAGCTATGTCAAAAACGGGCGAATAAAAATCGTTATGAACGCTGCCGAAATCCTCCTGAACGAGCTCGGCGCTTCCCATATCCTCAACCGCCTTTTCCTCCGCGGCTTCGGCTTCATAGTCTATGCTCTTATAAAATTCCACCTTTGTTTCGATATGCGAATCAAGCTCCTCGGCAACCTCGAGCTTATCCTTTCGCTTAATTATCTTTTTAGTTGCTTGTGATAAATAATCCTGTTTTTTCATTTATGCAAAGCTGAGCACCTTTTTAACCGAAACGGTGAAATCGTCAAATTCCTTAACCTTTTCAGCAAGGCGCTTTAGACCTTTCTTAGTTATATGATAATACTTTCTTTTTCTTCCGTCGGCAACCTCCCAGTAGCTTTCAAGAAGGTCGTCCTTTTCCATTGAATGGAGAATGGGATACAGCGTTCCCTCTTTTAGCGAGAAAACGTTATCGGAGCGCTCCTCAAGCGTTTTGATGATTTTGTAGCCGTACATATCCTCGCTCTTGATTACGGATAAAACCATAGTAGGGATTGTTCCCGCGGATAATTCCTTATTAAATTTCATAAGCTTCCTCCTATACTTATTTAAACTATGCATAGTTGATAAATGTATTATACCAAGTTCATCTATATATGTCAAGCAAAAAATCGGGAGGGCACGGAGGCCCTCCCTACATATTTATAATAGTTGTTTTCAGAATCTGGTAATTTCTAATTCCGAATTAGTACATTCCGCCCTGTGACGCTGCTGCCATAGCCGCTGCCTGAGCTGCGTCAGCCTGCGGGTCCTTGATATCGGTTACAAGGCTCTCTGTTGTGAGCACCATAGCCGCAACGGAAGCCGCGTTCTGAAGCGCTGAACGTGTTACCTTTGCAGGGTCAACGATACCTGCTTCAAGCATATCTGAATACTCGTTTGTTGCGAAATTGAAGCCGTAGCCGTCTGCGCTGTTCTTAATTTTATCAACGATAACAGAGCCTTCAAGACCTGCGTTTGCGGCAATCTGCCTTACAGGCTCCTCAAGGGATTTGAGGACAATCTGAACGCCTGTTTTATAATCTGCATCGTCGGTATCAAGAAGAGCCGCAACAGCGGGGATTGCGTTGATAAGAGCAACGCCGCCGCCTGCAACGATTCCCTCCTCAACGGCAGCCTTTGTTGCCGCGAGAGCGTCCTCGATTCTGAGCTTCTTTTCCTTCATTTCGGTTTCTGTTGCCGCACCGACCTTAACAACTGCAACGCCGCCTGCCATCTTTGCAAGCCTTTCCTGAAGCTTCTCCCTGTCAAAATCAGAGGTTGAATTTTCAATTGCAGTTCTTATCTGAGCAACGCGAGCCTTGATATCGTCGCTGTTGCCTGCGCCGTCAACGATAATTGTATTTTCCTTTGTTACCTTAACCTGGCGGGCTGTTCCGAGCATTTCCATTGTGGTATCCTTAAGCTCTAAGCCGAGGTCTGAGGTTACGACTGTACCGCCTGTTAAGATTGCGATATCCTGAAGCATATCCTTTCTTCTGTCGCCGAAGCCCGGAGCCTTAACGCAAACGCAGGTGAAGGTTCCGCGAAGCTTGTTGAGAAGGATGGTCTGGAGAGCTTCGCCCTCAACGTCCTCAGCGATGATAACAAGCTTTTTGCCTGACTTGAGAACTGTTTCAAGAAGCGGAAGGATATCCTGAATAACGCTGATTTTCTTATCCGTAATAAGCAGCATTGCATCGTCAATAACTGCTTCCATTTTATCTGCGTCGGTTACCATATAAGGAGAGATATAGCCTCTGTCGAACTGCATACCCTCAACAACCTCGCAGGTTGTGTCGGCAGTTTTGCTCTCTTCAATAGTGATAACGCCGTCTGCGCTGACCTTTTCCATAGCCTCTGCGATAAGCGAGCCGATATATCCGTCGCCTGCGGAGACGGTTGCTACTCTTTCGATATCAGCGTTATCCTTAACTGCAACGCTGTTTTTCTTAACAGCCTCAACAGCGGCGTTAACTGCGGCCTCAATTCCCTTCTTAACAGACATCGGATTTGCGCCTGCCGCAACGTTCTTCATACCCTCGCGAACGAGCGCCTGAGCGAGAAGGGTTGCTGTTGTTGTTCCGTCGCCCGCATCGTCGTTAGTCTTTGACGAAACCTCTTTAACGAGCTGAGCGCCCATATTTTCAAACGAATTGTCAAGCTCGATTTCCTTCGCGATTGTTACGCCGTCGTTAGTGATGAGCGGCGAGCCGTATTTCTTATCAAGAACAACGTTTCTGCCCTTGGGACCAAGCGTAATTTTAACTGTGTTTGCAAGCTTATCAATGCCTGCCTGAAGCGCCTTTCTGGCGTCCTCACCGTAAATTATATCTTTTGCCATAATTAATTCCTCCTGAATAAATTTGCCGAGAATTACTCAACTACTGCGAGCACGTCCTTCATATCTGCGATGGTGTACTCAACGCCGTCAAGCTTAACCTGAGTTCCCGAATACTTGCTGATTATTACCTTATCGCCAACGCTTACGGTAATCGGGTTTTCCTCGGTTCCTGCGCCGACTGCAACAACCTCGCTCATCTCAGGCTTCTCCTGAGCTGATGAAGCAAGAATAATTCCCGAAGCGGTTGTTTCCTCAGCCTCAATGCTTTTGAGCAGAACTCTGTCTGCAAGTGGTTTAATAGTCATTTATATCACCTCTTATAATTATATACTAAGTTAGCACTCTCACCTTTCAAGTGCTAATATATATTTTAGCAAGTTTTTCCTGTTTGTCAATAGTTATTTTTAATTATTAACAAAATATACAAAGAGCGTACAATAATATACGCTCTTTGTGAATAATTTATGCAGTTTTAACCTTTGCCTTATTACCCCATTTTGAGTAATAGGTTCTGCCGCCGATTGTTTTATACGTTCTGATTCTAAGGTAATATTTCTTTTTGGATTTAAGCTTTGTAATCTTTTTGAGAGTATTCTTTGCTCCCTTGATTTTAAGCGTTTTAACGCCCCTTTTAAAGCTTTTGTCCGTGGAATACTGAACCTGATATCCTGTTACCGAGGCAGCCTTTTTCCAGTAAAGCTTAATGTAATTTTTTGAATAGGTGTATTTTTTAATATAGGTTGTATTAAGCGCAATTTCATAGGTCAGCTTTACAGAGCCTGAATAGTAGCCGCCAAAATCAACTATGACGGTGTGCTTGCCGGGAGTTTTTATATCAGCGGGATAGGTTACCTTGTATGAAGCTGCGGGAACTGCATGGCCCTCGCTGTCTATAATAAGAAGATAAGGCTTCTGACCTTTTCCGTTATAATAATATTTTGATTTTGAAAGCTTAACGGTTGAGACGTAATTTACTATTCTGTCCTCAAATCGCTCACCGCACCTTTCGCAGTGAGACTTAACAACGCCGTCAGCGCTTGTTGTTGCAGGGGTTACCTCCTCCCTGATATCGTGGCCGAGGGGCGCGATATACTCACGCGGAGAAAGCAGCTTGCGGCAGGTTGCGCAGTAGCTGCTGCCGCCTGCGCCGTGCATAGTACAGCTCGGAGCAACTGTTGAGGTATATTCCGACGGCAAATGCTCCGATTTCTGAGCAGGCTCTCTTTTCGTTGCGCCGCAGAGAGCGCATTTATATACGTTGAAATAAAGCTCGCTGCAGGGCGCGTTTACCGTTTTAAAAAGCTCAAAGCTATGCTCTTCGCACTCGGGCAGTGCATATGCCGTATCAGCTATGTCAAAGCTCTCTGCTTTTTCAGCGGTTGCGCCTACGGTAAAAGTGCTTATAGCTCCGTGGTTCAGGAAATCGCTTTTGCCCTTAAGAAATTCGTCGTAAACCGTGTTCTGCTCCGTTACGGTTGAGTTATCGCTGTCAACCGCGTTATCGTAATCATCCCAGGTACAGTCAATAAAATACCATTTTCCGCCGAGCTCAATAATATTCCACGCGTGATTGAGCGGCTGGCAGTAAACGACTCTTACGTCAAAGCCAAGCTGCTTTGCAAGGCGGTAAAAGAACAGCGCATAGCCGCCGCACACTACTCTGTGCTCCGTCATCGCCGTATAGACAAGCTCCTTTTCGGGAACGCTCTCCCCTTCGGGTATATTATAATAGGTTACGGATTCACAGATATAATCGTGAATATTCTTTACCGTTTCCAAATCAGTTTCACCCTTTAAGGCTTCGGCTGATTCGGGAATTTTTTCATTTACGAACGCTTCCTTTTCAGGGGTTGAACGGTAGCTGAAGGAATAGTTGACGGCGGTGTAAAGCTCGCCGTCAATTAAGATATCGTCCCAGTGCCACGAAGCCTTTACGTATGCCATATAGAGATAGTCCCCGTCGTTACAGTCTGCCGATACGTCGTACGCGCGGCAGAAATCAATCAAGGCTCTGATATTGACCCCGTTGCTCTCCTCGTCGCAGTGAGGAAAATAGAAATTAATATTTTTCTGTAATGCCTTCATACAGTCGCGCACGTAAAGCTGAGCCTCGGCGAGGTTTTCAACATAACGGTAGCTTTTAAGGTCAGAGGAGATTGCAAAAAAGCCTCTTCTTACGAATACTGTTTTTTCATTATATTCGCTGTTTCCGTATTCATCAACGGTACACTCGCCGTAATGAACGCGCTCAAGCTCACCTGCCCAGGCGGCGAAGCTGCTCTGGATAAGCGCGAAAGCAAGGAGTATTGAAATCAGTATACTTAAAGCTTTTCTTTTCATTTTATCCTCTTATTTAAAATACATATAATACTGGCATTTTATCATACCGTTATAGAGCTTTCTTCTTTTATCTGCCTTTCTGCCGAAGCAGCTTTCAAAGCGCTCGTCGGGAGAGATAACGCCGTAGGACCAGCCTTTTTTTGCAGTGAACTTTTCGCCCATAATTCCGTAAAGCGCCTCAGCCTCTTTTATATCAAGCATACGCTCGCCGTAAGGGGGATTTGTAACAAGCGTTCCCCTTTCGGTTGTGGGATTAAAGCGCCTGATGTCGGAATTGCTGACTCTTATGAAATTATCAACGCCCGCGCGCTTTGCATTAATATCGGTAAGCTCGATTGCGTGAGGGTCGATATCGCTGCCGAAGGCTACGAAATCGGTATCCCTCTTAACGAGGTCTGCCGCTCTTTCCCTTTCGTTTTTCCAGACGCTTCTGTCAATTATTCCCCAGCGCTCGGAATCAAAATTGCGTTTTGCCGAAGGAGCTATGTTATTTGCAAGCAGAGCGCCCTCGATAAGCACTGTTCCGCTTCCGCAAAACGGGTCATACATAGTGTGATAATGGCGCAGCCTTGACAGCGAGCACATTGCCGCGGCAAGCGTTTCTCTTATAGGCGCGTCGTTACCGACGGGGCGGTAGCCTCTTTTATGAAGCCCCTTGCCCGAGGTATCGAGCATAACGGTAACCTCGTCCTTCATAATTGAAAACTGAATCTGATGTATGGGTCCGCTCTCCTCAAACCAATTTATATTATAATCCTCTTTAAGGCTTTCAACAACTGCTTTTTTAATAATTTTCTGACAGTCGGGAACGGAGTGAAGAACACTGCCGAGCGAAAAGCCTTTAACGGGAAAGGTATCGTTTGAGCCGATATAATCGCTCCACTTAATTGCCTTTACATTCTGAAACAGCTCCTCAAAGGTGACTGCGTTAAACCTTGCAAGAACGATTACTATTCTTTCGCTGAAGCGCGACCATATATTTGCCCTTGCGAGAATGCTTTCATCGCCCTCAAAGAACACTCTTGCGTTTTCAGCCTTTACGTTACTTGCGCCCATCGTTTTAAGCTCGTCCGAAACAAGCCCCTCAACGCCCAAAAGGCAGGGCGCAGACATTAAGAAATTCATTTTTATACCTCGTGCTATTAAAAACGGGCGGCTCGCTGACCGCCCGTAAAGCTTTATTTACTTGATGAAATATCATAGAAAACAGTTTCGCCGTCCTTAGCGTAGCCCTTTTCCCTTGCCTTCTGCTCTATATATTCATCCTTATTCTCAGAATCGAGAACAGCCTTTACCTTTTCATTTTCCTCAATTTGCTGCTCATATTCAAGGCTTGCCTTTGCGGAAATTGAATTGAGCTTTGCAATGTCTGCATAGTTATTAATAAGAAGAACCGAGCAATATACTGCAACGGCAATAAACAAAGCTATCGCAAGATACCTTGTTACCGTTTTCTTATCAAGCTTTTTCATTTTTGTTTTCAAAGGTATCGCTCCCCCGACTGATTATAGTACCAATTTATTATAATATATTTATTTACCTAAATGCAATACCTTTTTAAAACTTTTTTCATTATTTTTTAATT
>CAMOWP010000008.1 GCA_946628455.1 uncultured Clostridia bacterium
CTCGCAAGAAGAGAGCCCTGACCGCCAACGCCTACTATCATAATATTTTTAGTCATATTACTCTCCCTCCCTTTTATTCAAACGCATCAAACGCGCAGAGCTGCTCGCAAACTCCGCAGCCTGTGCAAAGTGTATTATCAACGTGTGCCTTGCCGTCCCTGAAGCTGATTGACGGGCAGCCGAGCCTCATACAGCTCTTGCAGCCGCGGCACTTATCCTCATTAACCTTAAGCGGCGCGTTTGTTTTAACGTATTTAAGAAGAACGCACGGACGGCGCGAAATGATAACGGATGGCTCGTCTGCAGCAAGCTCCTCCTTAACCGCCTTATCCATTGCCTTTAAGTCATACGGGTCAACAACTCTTACTCTCGCGAAGCCCATTGATTTGCACAGCGCCTCAAGGTCAATTTTGCCTGCAGGGTCGCCCTTGATGTTGTAGCCTGTAGTCGGATTCTGCTGATGTCCTGTCATACCCGTAATTGAGTTATCAAGAATAATAACGGTTGAATTGCTCTGATTATACGCAATATTAGCAAGCCCCGTCATACCCGAATGCATAAAGGTTGAATCGCCGATAACTGCAACGGCGTTCTTTTCGCCCTCCTCGCCGAGCGCCTTGTTAAAGCCGTGAAGACCCGAAACGGAAGCGCCCATACAAAGCGTCATATGCATTGCGGAAAGCGGAGCAACGGCGCCGAGGGTGTAACAGCCGATATCTCCGATAACGGTGCACTTATTTTTATTGAGTGTGTAGAAAACGCCTCTGTGAGGGCAGCCTGAGCACATTGCAGGCGGCCTCATAGGAAGCTGCTCGTCGAGTGTGCAGCTCTCCTTTACAGGGAGCCCGAGTTTCTCGGCGATTAAATTCTGAGAAAATTCTCCGCAAATCGGAAGAACGTCCTTGCCCGTTACATCAAGGCCGAGCGCCTTGCAGTGATTTTCAATAATCGGGTCAAGCTCCTCAATAACGTAGAGTTTTTCAACCTCGGAAGCAAAATCAAGAATAAGCTTAAACGGAAGCGGATTTACCATACCGAGCTTGAGATAGCTTGCGTTATCGCCGAAAACCTCCTTAGCGTAAAGATAGCTTGTGCTTGAGGTTATAATTCCGATATCCTTTGAGCCCATTTCAACTCTGTTAATATCGCTCGTCTCGGCATACATTGTGAGGGCTTCCGTTCTCTCTTCAACGAACGGGTGGCGCTTGATAGCGTTGCCCGGCATCATAACGTATTTCGCAATATCTCTTTCGTAAGGCTTGGAAACCTCTTTTCTCTCGCTTTTTTCAACCAGGCTCTGGCAGTGAGAAACGCGGGTGCACATCTTAACTATTACAGGGGTGTCAAACTCCTCTGAAATCTCAAAGGCGCGCTTTGTAAACTCAAGCGCCTCAGCGGAATCAGAGGGCTCAAGCATAGGCACCTTTGAAGCAATTGCGTGGTGGCGGGAATCCTGCTCGTTCTGAGAGGAATGCATTCCCGGGTCATCAGCAACGCCGATAACCATACCTGCGTTTACGCCTGTGTATGAAGCTGTATAAAGCGGGTCGGCTGCAACATTGAGCCCGACGTGCTTCATTCCGCAAAAGCTTCTTTTTCCTGCCATAGCGGCGCCGAAAGCAACCTCCATTGCCACCTTTTCATTAGGCGCCCATTCGCAGTAAATCTCATCATATTTTGCAGCCTCCTCGGTAATCTCCGTTGACGGAGTTCCCGGGTAGCTTGACGCAACAGAGCAGCCTGCCTCGTAAAGACCTCTTGCAAACGCCTTGTTGCCTAACATTAATTCCTTCATAATAATCCCTTATTCCTTTAGTAATATATTATTTTTTATAGATAATAGTCTTTTTCGTTCAATTTGTCAATAAACTACGATTCGTTTTCCTTTTCAACAAGATTGTCAACGCAGTACATTTTTCTTAAAACGGGCTTTTCAATCTTGCCTGTCGGGTTACGCGGAATGTCTGCAAAAATGATTTTTCGCGGTCTCTTATACCTCGCTATCTTAAGGCAGAACTCGTTAACCTCGTCCTCTGTAAGAGTGTAGCCGTCCTTAATCTCGATAATCGCGGCTGAGATTTCGCCGAGCCTGTGGTCAGGCATACCGATAACGGCAACATCCTTGATAGCGTCCATCTGACGCAGGAAATCCTCAATCTGAACGGGGTAAATATTTTCTCCGCCGCTGATGATTACGTCCTTCTTTCTGTCAACAAGGAAGATGAAGCCGTCCTCATCCTGCTTAGCCATATCGCCCGTAAAGAGCCAGCCGTCCTTAAGGCATTCGTTTGTTGCCTCCTCGTTTCTGTAATAGCAGGTCATAACGCCCGGGCCCTTAACGCAAAGCTCGCCGATTTCGCCCTGCTTAACCTCGTTGCCTTCTGTGTCAACAATCTTTGTTTGCCAGCCGTAGCCTGCAACGCCGATTGCGCCTACCTTGTTGATATTCTCAACGCCGAGGTGAACGCAGCCCGGTCCGATTGATTCCGAAAGGCCGTAATTTGTATCGTAATCGTGCTTCGGGAAAACCTTCTTCCAGCGCTTGATAAGGCTCGGCGGAACGGGCTGTGCGCCTATATGCATAAGCCTCCAGCAGGAGAGATCGTATTTTGCGAGGTCAATCTTTCCGCTGTCTATATCGTCAAGTATATCCTGAGCCCACGGAACGAGCAGCCAGACGATTGTGCAGCGCTCGTTATGAACAGCCTGAATAACGTATTCGGGCTTTGTTCCCTTAAGGAGAACTGCCTTGCCGCCCGAAATGAGCGAGCCGAACCAGTGCATTTTAGCTCCAGTGTGATAAAGCGGAGGAATGCAGAGGAATACGTCGTCATGAGTCTGCCCGTGGTGAGCCTGCTCGCACTTTGCAGAGTGCATAAGGCTTTCATGATTATGTAAAATAGCCTTCGGGAAGCCTGTTGTTCCCGATGAAAAATAGATAGCGGCATTATCGCTGTCCTTAATTTCAATATTCGGATTCTGGCTTGATTCGTTTGCTGTAAGGTCAATATAATTTTCAGCAAACGAGGGGCACGTTCCCTCGCCCGAATAGATAAGCATACACTGCTTTGAAAGCTTGTCGGCAATAGGCTCGAGCCTTCCTATAAACGCGGAGCCGAACACCATAATGTCAACCTCGGCAAGCTCTGCGCAGTAATCAATTTCATCAGTGTCGTATCTGAAATTAAACGGAACGGCGATAGCTCCCGTCTTGAGCACGCCGAAATAAATCGGAAGCCACTCAAGGCAGTTCATCATAAGGATTGCAACCTTGTCATCCTTGCCGATTCCGCGGGAAATAAGAAGGTTTGCAAAGCGGTTTGCCTTCTCGTTAAATACCGACCAGGTAATCTCGCGCCTGAAGGGAGCGGAGCGCTTAGGCTCGGTAAGGGAAAATTCCTTCCAGGTTACGTATCTCTTTTCCTGAATTTCGGGATTGAGCTCAACAAGGCAGACCTCGTCGCCGTAAAGCTCGCTGTTTCTCTCTAAAAAATCTGTAATAGGCATAGTTATTAACCTCTTTTCTTACTACAGCGATTTAAACCTTTCAATCGCTAAAGTGAAATTATAACAATGATAACATATTTATATTAAATAGTCAATATCAATTTGTAACTCGACAATACTGTATATTTATGTTATAATTGCTTTTAAGGAGTTGATTATATGTCCGACGCTAAGATAATTTTCGGAAAGGATAACGGCTTTGAATTCCGTATACCGTCGCTTGTTAACGCTGACGGTGTTCTTGTTGCGGCAGCAGATAACGGAAGAAGCGGCTGTGACTGGGGCTACATTGAGCTTTGCGTCAGAAGAAGCCTTGACGGCGGAGAGAGCTGGAGCGAGCTCAAAACAATCGCAAGGCCTCCCGCAAGGTCAACAAGCTCAGACGTTGAAAACACAAAATCCGCGTTTTTCATTGACCCTTGTATGGCAGTTGCTCCGAACGGGGATATAGTTATGCTTGTAACCTTCTTCCCCGAATCAAAGGGCGTTCACAATATGAAATACCTTGAAAGGAAAAAAATTGCCTTCACCCGCTTTGACGGCGTTAAGTGCCCGATAATTTATGACCGCGACGGCAACTATTTCATAATTCTTGAAAACGGCGCGGTTATTGACAAGAGCAAGGCAAAAACAGCGTTCAACATCAAGGATACAGGCGAGCTCTACAAGGGCGACGAATACATGGGCAACATATATCTCAACGGCGCAATGAGCAAGGCTGAGGAGGGAACGGCTACCACCTTCGGCTCCCCGTTCAAATCCCCAAAAAGGAGCTATATTTTCCTTCTCAAATCAACAGACAAGGGCGAAACCTGGTCCGCCCCCAAGGATATTACTCCCTCAATCCTCAACGAGGAGGACGGCGCTTTCATAGGCGTTGCTCCGGGAAGCGGGCTCACAACCTCATCAGGCAGAATACTCATTCCGCTTTACACCGAAAGCGGAACGGCCTGCATTTATTCGGACGATAACGGCAACACCTGGCAGAGAAACCAGCGCCTTCCTTACACGGGCAACAAGGACGAATGGACCATGGCTGAGGCGCCGGACGGAAGGATTTACGGCTTCGGACGCGACAAGGGCAAGGTTCCCGCAACGCTTTCCTTTGACCGCGGAATCACCTGGGGAAAGGGCGACAAGCCTCCAATAAAGGCCCCGAAATGCCAGAAGAACGCCCTCGTTGCGGGCAACAAGGTTTTGCTTTCCCACCCGAGCGGCAAGGGCAGAGAAAACGGAGTTATCTCCGTCGGCGAGTTTTCATATGACAAGAAGAACAATTTCAGAGGAATAAAGTGGCTTGATGAGGAAATCAAGGTAAACAGCGGCTTTTTCGCATATTCCTGCATGGCAAAAATTGACGATAACACTATCGGCATTCTTTACGAAAACAAGCCGAGCGGCGAAATTGTTTTCAAGAAAATAAAAATTTAACAAGCAAAACGGCTTCGGGAAAAATCCCGAAGCCGTTTTATTTTTCTGTTAAGATGAATGATTCTGACGACATTCGCCGCTTTTCATCTTTGCGCAGTTTGCGCATTTTTGACCGCAGGCGCCTATGCCAGCCTTTTTATCTTTAACCATTCTCCTTATTGCGAGGAAAACGAGTAGTATCACTGCAAGCGTAGCAACTATCGTTCCCCAGTTTGCCTGCAAGAATTCAATCATTTAATCGCCTCCTCAAAACTATTATATCAAAAACAGTTTGTTATATCAATTATTTTGTAACCTTTTCTTTTGCCTTCTTTGTTGTGTGAACAGTAAGGTGGTTATCGTCATACTTATTCTTTCTGAATAAGAGATAGCAGAAGCCTGCAAGAACAAGAGCTGCGAAAATAACGCCGATTACGTTCATACTGTCAGCCTTTGAGAAGATTGAACCGAACTGGAATACGCAGAGTGAAACCGCATAAGCAAGCGCACACTGATAGCCGATTGCAAACCATGTCCATTTTGCAGAGTTCATCTCTCTCTTGATTGCGCCGATTGCAGCGAAGCAAGGAGCGCAGAGAAGGTTGAAGAGAAGGAAGGAATATGCTGCAAGCTGAGTCATACCCTCAAAGTCAAGTACGCCGAATACGCCTACAACCTCTTCCTTTGCAACAAGACCCATAACCGTAGCTATTGTTGCCTTGATATTAGCAAAGCCGAGAGGAGCAAATATCCACTTAACAACGTTGCCGACCATACCGAGAATACTTGTTTCAAGCTCTCTGTCAGGATCAAAGCCGCCTGCTCCGAATACAGAGCCGAGCCAGATTACGATTGAAGATATAAGAATAATTGTTCCTGCCTTTTTGATGAAGGACCAGCCGCGCTCCCACATTGAGCGGAGAACTGTTCCGACTGTCGGAAGATGGTAAGCGGGAAGCTCCATAACGAACGGAGCGGGGTCGCCTGCAAACATCTTTGTTTTCTTAAGGAGAATACCCGAGCAGATGATAGCTGCGATACCGATGAAATATGCACTTGTTGCAACGAGCGATGAGCCGTGGAACAGTGCAGTTGCAATCATTGCGATAATCGGAAGCTTAGCTCCGCATGGGATAAACGTTGTTGTCATAATCGTCATTCGTCTGTCGCGTTCGTTTTCAATTGTACGGGACGCCATAATGCCGGGAACGCCGCAGCCTGTACCAACGAGAACAGGGATGAAGGATTTACCCGAAAGGCCGAACTTTCTGAAAATTCTGTCCATAATAAACGCAACACGCGCCATATATCCGCAGCTCTCAAGGAATGCGAGGCAGAGGAAGAGAACGAGCATCTGGGGTACGAAGCCGAGAACGGCGCCGACGCCTGCTACGATACCGTCAAGAATAAGCCCCGAAATGAATTCGCCTGCGCCTATTTTTTCAAGCAGGTTGCCAACGAGTACGGGGATACCGTCAATCCAGATTCCGAAATTCTGAGCTTCAGGCACCTCGCCTGCAGGCTCTATTCCTTCGTCCTCGTTGCCCATAGCAGCGTCAACGTAAGGAGCTATATCATATCCCTCTTCCGCAAGGGAGTCAGCATAGAAATCATAAGGCTCTTCAAAATCAGCCCAGCTCTTTGCTTCAACTGCGTCCTTGATATCGGCTGCGCCGGGAACGTCTGCCTTATCAGCAGCTTCAACAAGAGAAACGAATTCCTCGTTTGAGAAGAGATACTTATCTGCATATTCGTCCATTGCCTCTTCATACTTGCTGCCGCCTGTTAAATTCCAGCCGTCGCCGAAGAGTCCGTCGTTTGCCCAGTCGGTAAGCCCTGTTCCGAGAGCCGCGCCCGACATTGAAATGGTGTAAACAAGGAACATAATAACAGCAAATATCGGGAGACCGAGGAAACGGTTTGTAACAATTTTATCAATCTTATCGCTTGTTGAAAGCTTGCCCTGGTTTGCCTTTTTATAGCAGGAGCGGATGATTGAAGCTATGTAAATATATCTTTCATTTGTAATGATTGACTCTGCGTCATCATCAAGCTCATCCTCAGCAGCCTGAATATCCTTTGCAATATGAGCCTTATCCTCATCGGAAATACCGAGCTTTTCAATCACCTTTTCATCGCTTTCAAAGAGCTTGATAGCGTACCAGCGCTGCTGCTCGGTCGGCATATCGTGAAGGAGATGCTCCTCAATATGAGCCAGCGCATGCTCAACAACACCGCTGAAGGAATGCTGCGGAGCTGTTGGCTCGCCTGCTGCAGCCTTAATTGCAGTTTCGGCAGCCTCCTCTATGCCCGTGCCCTTAAGAGCTGAGATTTCAACTACGGGGCAGCCGAGCTGACGGGAGAGCTCGTCCGTGTCAATCTTATCGCCGTTCTTTCTTACAATATCCATCATATTGATTGCAACAACTACGGGGATACCGAGCTCAACAATCTGAGTTGTAAGATAAAGGTTTCTTTCAAGGTTTGTTCCGTCAACAATATTGATAATTGCGTCGGGCTTTTCGTCGATTAAATAATCTCTTGCAACAATTTCTTCAATTGTATACGGAGAGAGGGAGTAAATACCCGGAAGGTCGGTTATTGTTACATCGCTGTGCTTTTTGAGCTTACCTTCCTTTTTTTCAACTGTTACGCCGGGCCAGTTGCCGACATACTGATTTGAACCCGTTAAAGCGTTAAACAAGGTTGTTTTACCGCTGTTCGGGTTACCTGCAAGTGCAATTCTGATGCTCATACGATTTATCCTTTCTTCGGTTAGCGCTGACTAACCTAAAACTAAAAATTAACTGTTTACTGAACCTCAATAAGCTCTGCGTCGCCCTTACGGATTGAAAGCTCGTAGCCTCTTACCGTAATTTCAACAGGGTCTCCGAGCGGAGCTACCTTGCGAACGTAAATTTCAACGCCCTTTGTAATTCCCATATCCATAATTCTGCGCTTGAGCGCGCCTTCGCCGTGGATACGCTTTACAATACAGGTATCGCCGATTTTAACATCTCTGAGTGTCATAATTCTTCCTCCAAGTCTATTTAAATTATTTATTAAACATAAATTTTCATAGCCATTTCCCTGCTTATAGCAATTCGTGACTCTTTAACCTTAACAATAATATTTCCGTTTTGCTCGGTTATAACGGTTACTCTGTCTCCGACGATGAAGCCCAAATTTTCAAGGTGCTTTTTCACCTCGGGCTTTCCGCCGATTTTTTTAATGATTCCCTCGTTGCCGTCGCCGAGAACTGTAAGTGGCATCATAGTGAAATCTCCTCAAATTTGTTTTTCGCTGAGTTAGACACAACTAACTGTTATGTAAAAATTACAGTTAGTCACAGCTAACGCGCATTGCTAAAAAAGGCGATTAGCCATTGCTAACCGCCTATATATTACAACATTATTATTAAAAAGTCAACACTAAATTTTAAATTAGCCGATAAATTCCTCAGTCACCTTAACAATGTTCTCTGCTGAGAGGCCAAACTGCTTTAAAAGGTCCTTTGCAGGGCCTGAGTGGCCGAATTCATCGTTTACGCCGATTCTCTTAACGGGAGTCGGGCAGCTTTCGCTGAGCGCCGCGCAAACTGCTTCGCCGAGACCGCCGATAATGCTGTGCTCTTCAACGGTTACAACCTTGCCCGTTTTCTTTGCAGAAGCGATAATAAGCTCTGTGTCAAGCGGCTTGATAGTTGCAATGTTGATAATTTCAGCGTCGATACCCTTTTCAGCAAGCGCCTTTCCTGCCTCGATTGCTTCGGCAACCATAAGACCGTTTGCAATAATCGTTACGTCCTTGCCCTCTTTGATAACCTCGCCCTTACCGATTTCAAACTTATAGCTCTCATCGTGGAATACGGGAACTGCCAGACGTCCGAAGCGAAGGTAAACGGGGCCCTCATAATTATACGCAGCCTTAACAGCCTGCTTTGCTTCAACGTCGTCTGCAGGGCAGATAACTACCATACCCGGGATTGAACGCATAAGCGCAAAGTCCTCGCAGCACTGATGCGAAGCGCCGTCCTCGCCAACGGAAATGCCTGCGTGGGTTGCGCCGATTTTAACGTTAAGGTGAGGATAACCGATTGAGTTTCTCACCTGCTCAAATGCTCTTCCTGCAGCAAACATAGCGAAGCTTGAAGCAAACGGAACAAGCCCCATTGTTGCAAAGCCTGCCGCAGTGCACATCATATTTGCTTCGGCTATACCGCAGTTTATATGTCTTTCAGGATAAGCCTTTTTGAAAATGCCTGTTTTAGTTGCCGCCGAGAGGTCGGCGTCAAGAACGATAAGCTTATCTGCGCCTTCTGCTGCAAGCTCTTTAAGCGCGTTGCCGTAGCTTTCACGGGTTGCAATATTCTTAATTTCTGCCATAACTTACGCCTCCAGTTCTTTCATTTTAGCAGTAAACTCTGCCATTGCGATTTTGTATTCTTCCTCGTTAGGAGCCTTGCCGTGCCATGAGCACTCGTCCTCCATATAAGAAACGCCGAGACCCTTGATAGTTTTCATAACGATTGCAAAAGGCTTGCCGTTTGTTAAATGGAACTGCTCAAACGCCTTGTCAAGCTCGTCAAAATCGTTACCGTTTATAACAGTTACCTCGAAGCCGAAAGCCTTCATCTTCTCGTCAATCGGCTCTGCGTTCATAACGTCAGCCGTTCTTCCGTCAATCTGAAGGCCGTTTGAGTCGATAATAACGCAAAGATTATCAAGCTTATACTGAGCGGCAAACATAAATGCTTCCCAGACCTGGCCCTCTTCAATCTCGCCGTCTCCGAGGAGAGTGTAAACGTTGATATCCTTGCCGAGATATTTTGCGCCCTTTGCCATACCTGCTGCGGCGCTAACGCCCTGGCCGAGAGAGCCTGTGCTCATATCAATACCGGGAACAGTGTTCATATTAGGATGGCCCTGAAGGTATGAATCAATATGGCGGAGCGTTTTTAAATCCTCAACGGGGAAAAAGCCCTTGTAAGCAAGCGCCGAATAAAGCCCCGGCGCACAATGACCCTTTGAAAGCACGAAGCGGTCTCTGTCCTCCCACTTGGGCTCCTTGGGATTATATCTCATCTCTTTTCCGTAAAGGTAAGCGAAAACCTCAGCTGCCGAAAGCGAGCCGCCCGGGTGGCCTGCCTTTGCGTTATATGTGCCCTCGATTATGCCCATACGAATCTGTGTGGCAAAAATCTCAAGCTCCTTTTTAAGCTCTTTTGTCATATAACCGTCTCCTTAATTATGATACATTTATTTTAACAGAATTGCACCTATAGTGCAACACAAATAACAAAAACATTTGATTTTTTAAGCGCTGAGAACAAGCGAATTTTATTTGTCAACTCCCAATTTTTATTATTAATGTCTTTTTTTGTCATTTTTTATATCATTTTTTGCATTTTCTGTTTACAAACAATAATATTAATGATAACAAAGTAATAGAAATAATGTTAAGGCGGTGATCAGAACTATTTAGCAATACACATACAAATAATTATTTATAGCATTTATAACATTCAACAAAATCATAAACATTTTTTTATAAATTTTTCAGTTAAAAAGGAGTAATATAAATATTAAAGTTATCATATATGCTGTAAAATTTACATTTTTATAAACAAATTAAAATTAAGGAGAATTTAAAATGAAGAAAATAAGCTCAAGAATATTATGTTGTATTTTAACTATTATTTTGACTTTTTCTATTTTTAGTATTAATGCATATGCAGCGCAGGTAATAGTTGCGGATACGCCGACGCGCTATGCACAAATTCCAACGTATGATGGGAAGGGGAGTTGTAGCGGAATCGCAATAAGAGAAAATGCAGAAGAATTGTTTGTTGCAAAAGCAAGTTCTGAAGAAGATGATGCTATATTATATTATTTTCCAAATATTCAGAACAAAAACAACTACTACATCTACATTATTAGTAATGCTGGACACGCAAATGCAATGACAATTGATACAAATTATATTTATATAACCGCATGGAAAAAAGATAAAACAGATTTAAATCAATACAATGATCAAAAGAATGATGTAATCAGGCTTTCTTTAAGTTATATTTATAATCATATGACAGCCACTATCAACACTAATATTAATAATGTTCCAAATATGAACAGTTCAAATACCGGTTGTACTCGTTTTTCTGCTGTAAAATTAGACTCTTCCAATAATGTAGTTAATTACAATGCTGTAATTAATTCTATATCAAGATATCAAAATGATGGAGAGTTTATTATTAATTATACAGCTCTTAATGAGACAGTAAATTCAGTTGAATATCGCGGCTTTACAAAAGCAAGCATAGAGAATATAGGAGGAACGCAGAAATTTGTTGTTTCTACTTCTAACAACGATGCGTTTACGCTAAAAAAGAATTGGAATTCTGAAGACCCTACTTACCAGGATTTAGAATATAGTGAAGATAATGGTTTTTTCCTTCCAATTTGGTATGGAAAAGATTCAACAGCCAATACTAACAAAAATACTAATAAAAATGTTTTAGCTTGGGCGGATATAGATCACCCAACCTCAAGCAATTCACAAAATGTAACTATAAGTGGTGTAAGCTATAAATGCTTTATACCTGATAAAATTAACGTAAATGTCTCCAGCGTAAAAAAATCAGGTACCAACATTTATATCTATAAAAAGTTTGAGATGGAATCGCTTGCTTTTGACGCAACAGGACAAATGTATGCTGCAGTGAATGTAGGTTATACATCTGATTATTTAAACACAAATCCAAACTATTTTTACAGAGAAGATGGAGTATACAAAATTAACCACAATAACGGACAAAATTTTATTTTGGATTAATAGTTGTATTTTTGGCTAAATAAGTACATATATATGAACAAAAAACTTTACAATAATATAGGGAGTGATTTTTATGAAAAAAGCATTAAGTATTATTCTATCAATTATTATGGTATTGAACGTCTTTTCGGCAATATCTGTCTTTGCGCAGGAGGGCGACCGACCTTGGAAGGAAAGTGAAAGCATTAAAATCATCGACCATACAGTTTATGAGCTTATTGATAAAGACCACTGGGTTGTTCGCGATTTTTTTGATACAAAAGAAATAATAAAATCAAGCGAGCGCACAAAAATAGTTATTGAAGACACAATCGACGGTAAGCCTGTTTCGGAAATTCATAATAAGCAATGGCTTCCTTCGTCGGACACCGATGACTATAACGAGTTTGAATATGAAAAAAACGAATATGTAAATGAAATCGTTTTACCGAGCACACTTAAAGAAATCTGTCACCACGCGTTTTCGGGTTTTGAAGCGCTTGAAGGAATAAATATTCCCGATTCGGTTGAAAAAATAGGACAGCAGCCTTTTTGGGGATGTATAAGCATTAAGGAAATTTCAATTCCCGTTTTAAATGGAAAAGCGTTCGGAATGAACAGTTGCACATCTCTTGAAAAGGTAACCTTTAAAGGTGAGCCT
Source organism: uncultured Clostridia bacterium (assembly GCA_946628455.1). GTDB lineage: Bacteria > Bacillota > Clostridia > Oscillospirales > Acutalibacteraceae > Eubacterium_R. Next base: position 12,392 of record CAMOWP010000008.1, read on the forward strand.
ACATCAATAGGGAGCTTTGTGGCCTGTAAAAGCCTTAAATCATTTACTGTTCCCTCAACAGTGACCACACTTGGCTCTTTCAGAAACAGCGGACTTAAAGAAATTGAAATTCCTAATAATATTGAGCTAAAAAACGAGTGTTTTTATGGATGTAAAAATCTTAAAAAGGTTGTTTTCACAGGCAACAAAAGCATTGAAAAATACACGGTAAGCAAATATGCTTTTGCATTCTGTAAAAGGCTTGAAACCGTTAAGCTTCCAAATGCTAAAAAATATGTAATCGGAGCAAACTCCTTTGAGAATACGGCGATTAAAACCTTCCCAAGCAAGAACATAATTAAAATAGGCAACTGCGCATTTGCAAATTGTAAAAAGCTTAAGGAATTCACTATCCCTTCAACCATAAAAAATTCTGCAGGCGCTCTCGGAAAGGCAATTTTCAAAGACAGCCCTAACCTTAAAAGACTTATAATAGAATCAACAGCTGAAAAGCCGTATTACGACAACTATTTCCTCCGCTATCAGGGATTAAACAAAAACTGCACGGTTTTTGTGAAAAACAAGAGAATGAAAAAGATAGTAAAAGAACAGGGAGCCACAGGAAAGGTTGTATTAATTCCGCAGGTGAAAGCACCTAAAAAGCTTGCTGCAAAGGGAATAAAAAAAGGTGCAACGCTCTCGTGGAACAAGGTCAAAGGTGCAACGGGCTATGTTATTTACCGCTACGATACAGATAAAAAGAAATATGTCAAGGTAAAAACGGTAAAAGGCAAATCTTCTGCAACCGTTAAAAAGCTTTCTGCAAACAAAAAATACAAATTTACCGTAAGGGCTTACAAGGTAAAGGCTGGCACAAGATTTTACAGTAAATACTCAAAAGCAAAAACAGTAAAGGTAAAGTAAAACAATTTCAGCGTCGGCTTGAAAACCGGCGCTGTTTTAATTCTATTATTGAAAATATACATAATTTATGGTATTTTATCAGTATGGAACGAAATTATTATAAAAAATATTTGATGTCAGTATTAATACTTCTTTTGGGCTGTTTTTTAATATCGCTTGTAATTTTTTACGGGGTTGGCAAGGGCTTCACAAATAAGACTCTTTTGTTTTCAGTAATAGCCGCGCTGGTTCCGTCAGGCAGCTACGTGGGCTTTGTTATTTTCGGTGAACGGCTGATAAAAAAGAATAAGCTTAGTAAGGGCGTTATGATTGCCGTGTGCATATTTTTTCCCGTCACGCTTGCAATTATCACGCTTTCGGGTATAATACTTATTATTCCAAGCATCATTTACGCTGTTAAAAAGATTAACGAAAAGGAAACATAAACTATGTTTGTTGATATTGCGAAAATAAATATTAAGGCGGGCGACGGCGGCGACGGCGCAGTTGCGTTTCACAGAGAGAAATACGTCGCTTCGGGCGGCCCCGACGGAGGCGACGGCGGCAAGGGCGGCGACGTTGTTTTTGTTGTTGACGATAATCTTGCAACGCTTGCCGATTTCCGCTACAAGAGAAAATACAAGGCGCAGAGCGGCGAAAACGGACGCGGCTCGCGCTGCAACGGCAAAAAGGCTCCCGACCTTGAAATAAGAGTTCCGCGCGGAACGCTTATCAAAGAGGCTGAGAGCGGCGCCGTTATGGCTGATATGAGCAAAACGGACCGCTTCATAGCTGCAAAGGGCGGCAAGGGCGGCTGGGGAAATTCCCATTTCGCAACGCCAACAAGGCAGGTTCCCCGTTTTGCAAAGCCGGGTATGCCCGGTGAAGAGTGGAACGTCAGCCTTGAGCTTAAATTGCTTGCTGACGTCGGGCTTGTAGGCTTCCCGTCAGTGGGAAAATCAAGCCTTATCTCCGTTGTTTCGCAGGCTAAACCTAAGATTGCGGACTATCATTTCACAACGCTTGTTCCCAATCTCGGCGTTGTTTCAATGGGCGAGGGCAACAGCTTTGTTATTGCCGATATCCCGGGAATTATTGAAGGCGCAAGCGAGGGAGTCGGCCTCGGTCATCAGTTCCTCAGGCACGTTGAGAGGTGCCGCCTGCTTATTCACATTGTTGACGTAAGCGGCAGCGAGGGCAGAGACCCGAAGGAGGATTTTGAAATTCTCAACGAGGAGCTTGTTAAGTTTAACCCCGAGCTTGCAGAGTGCCCGATGATTGTTGCGGGAAATAAAATTGATATGGCTGAGCCCGAGCAGATTGAGGAATTCAAGGCGTTTGTTGAAGAAAAGGGCTATGAATACTACTCCATCTGCGCACCTATTCTTGAAGGCACAAAGGAGCTTATGAACGTTGTGTGGAACAAGCTCAGAGACCTTCCGCCGATTAAGGAATACGAAACTGAGGAAATTCCCGTTGAAGCAATAATCAAAAACAGCACGGGCTTCAAAATTACCGTTGTTGAGGACGGCTACTATCTTGTTGAAGCGGACTGGTTTCCGAAGGTGCTCAAGGGAATTGACACCGAGGACTACGAAGCGCTTCAGTATATGCAGAGAGTTCTTGAAAAAAGCGGAATTTTCACCGCGCTAAAAGAAAAGGGAATTCAGGAGGGCGACATCGTTTCGCTTTACGATATTGAATTTGAGTATATTCCTTAAACAATTGAGAATGGAGAATTCAGGGTGAGCTCCGCTCGCACCCGATATAAATATGTTTACAGATAAAGAGATTAATGCAAAGCAGTTAAGCCCGCTGAACCTCGCGTTTATCGGGGACTGCATATATGAAATAGTTGTGCGCGAAAGCATTGTTGCCGAGGCTAACCGCCGCGTTCAGGATCTCCACGCCGAAAGCGTTAAATACGTCAGCGCGAAGGCTCAATGCGAGGCTTACGACAAAATAAAGGACGTTCTCAGCGAGGAGGAAACGGCAGTTTTTAAGCGTGGAAGGAACGCCAAGGTCAGCCACTCGCCGAAATCGGCAACTCAGGGCGAATACCATATCGCAACGGGCGTTGAAGCGCTTTTCGGCTGGCTGTATCTCAATGACGAGAAAGACAGGATAAATGAATTGTTTAAAATAATACTAAAATAAAAGCGAGCTTTTGCTCGCTTTTTATGTGTATGAATGTTCAATATTGATATTAAGTTTTAAATCAGGGAGCTTTGAGTGATAGATTTCGGTCAGAGCTCCTTCAATTTCGCTTTCTTTGCCCTCGTAATCAAAAGGAGTTACTAAATCAAACGAGAGCGTTTTTGTTTCATCATCTTCGGTAATCCTTAAATCGTGGAAGGTAAAATCAGGGTTATAATCGCTTAAAATTATCTCCGTCAGCGTTTTAATGTTTGAATATTCAGCGTCATCCTCAATGGGGTCGGTATGTATGCAGATGTCAATTCCGAGCGTTTCAGTTATCTCCCGCTCCACGCGGTCAATAGCATTGTGAACGGTAATTAAATCCAGATTGGACGCAACCTCTGCATGAGCTGAGGCTATACTCCTGCCTGCTCCGTAATTATGGACAATTAAATCATGAACGCCGAGAATTATATCATCGCTTAGAATTATGCTTTCAATTTTATCGGTAAGCTCCTTTGATGGCGGCTCTCCAAGCAGCGGCGAAAGAATATCCTTTACGACAAAAAATCCTGAGAAGAATACGAAAACGGCAACCGCAAAGCCGACTATTCCGTCAATCATAGGAATATTAAATTTTCCTGCAAGGATTAAAGCAGCGGCTGTTGACGAGGTAGCAATGCAGTCGTTAAGACTGTCTTTCACAACCACCTTCATATTGAGATTATTTGTCAGATGATAGAGTTTTCGGTTGAAATATGCCATCCAAAGCTTAACCGCAACGGCAAAAACGAGCACAATGAGATATGACGCGCTGAACTTGACCGTTTCGGGATGAATAATTTTTGCTACAGCGCTTTTGCCGAGCTCAAAGCTCATAACAAAAATCGAAAACGCAACAATAAGAGCAGATATGTACTCCGCTCTTCCGTGGCCGAACGGGTGCTCCTTGTCAACAGGCTTGCTTGCAAGCTTTGCTCCTACTATCGTGACGGTATTTACTCCTGCGTCAGTCAGATTATTCACTGCGTCTGCGGTAATGGAAACAGCTCCCGTAAACGCTCCGAGTATGAACTTAAATGCACAAAGTATTAAATTGCATATAATTCCGGACCAGCCGCTGAGAAGGCTGAACGCTTCGCGGCTTTCGCCTTCCGATTTATTCTGAACATATTTAATCAGCAGTCTGCTCATAAAATCACTCCGATTAATTATTATTCACTGATAGCTTAATTATTCAATATGTACGCTATTAGCATATAGTGTTGTCACAGGTTTGAGCCCTTTCCTTAAGATACACCTTTGGTTTCAATCAATAAAAGACACACCAAAATGGTGTGTCTTTGGTGGGAACAACAGGGCTCTCGTCCAAACATATTACGCTGTCGGAATAAATCGCCGGCGATTTATTAATGACTGCTACATATGTTTCTCCTCTCAGCGACGGTACAAGTATCCGTCGCTGTTTAGAGTGTTGTCACAGGTTCGAGCCCGTAATAATTTAAACACACCTTTATATTAATAACTGATGAAGAAAAAGACACACCAAAATGGTGTGTCTTTGGTGGGAACAACAGGGCTCGAACCTGTGACCCCCTGCTTGTAAGGCAGGTGCTCTCCCAGCTGAGCTATGCTCCCGTCAGCGATATTAATTATATCACATCATTTTATTTTGTCAAGAATTATTTGGTTTTTATACTCTTAAATTTTGACAACTCGCCATAGTACGTATTACCGTTTTTCGTTTTGTAAGAACGAATGCGGAAATAATACATTTTCTTTGATTTAAGTCCTTTTATTGTTTTGACGGCGACCTTTTTGTTTGCAACCTTAACGCAGGTGCTTTTATTTGTAGAGCCTTTAAGGTCGGACTTTTTGGTTGAATAATAGATAAGATAGCCGTCCGCCTTTTTATCCTTAGTCCATTTAAGCGTTACCGCACCTTTGCCTGCTATAGCCTTTTTTATTTTCTGCTTATAATAATATCTTCTGCTTGTAACGGAATAATCTCCCCTTTGCCACTGTCCGTTTACAATTTTATAAGCGGCAAACCTGAACTCATAAAGCTGATTTGCCTTCAGCTTTTTAAGGGTGTAAGACGTTTTTCCGTTGGTCCATCTTCCAGTCCAGCCCTTGTCGCCCACACGGCGATACATAATTCTGTAATTCAGCGCGCCTTTAACCGGTGAGAACGTAATCTCCATACTCTTTGTTTTAGAATGAGACTTTGTTTTTATTTTGTTTACCTTTTTGATTTTTTTGTTTACAGGCGCTTTTTCAGTTTCTTCATCAGTCGGCGTGTTATGCTTCGGAACTGTCTCTTCCTTAGTTGCGCCGCATTCCGTACAGGTAAAGAGCTTTATTCCCGTTGCGGTATAGCTTGGCTGTTTTGTTATAACGCCTTCGTCCCAGCTATGCTCAATAATATCGGTATAGCTGTCAATATAACTGTAACCGCAGACGGAACACTTATGCTCGGTATAGCCCTGCGCAGTACAGGTAGGGGGCGTCACAAACGCATTGAAGCTATGCCCTTTAGCTTTAATCGGATTTCTTACAGTCATTGAGCATTCAGCGCATCTTGTTTCAACATATCCGTCTTCCGTACAGCTTGACGGTTGCACCTGATTTGTTTTTAACAGGTGCTTTATGTTGATATAAAACCAAAATTGTCCGCCGCCCTTTGTGTCGTATTCAACATAGCAGCGCTGTTTTCCTACTCCCCTGTCAATATCAAGATAGATTCTGCCCGTTTCCTTATCATAGGTAAAGCCGTCGCCTTCGCCTGATGAAAGAACGGTGAAACGTGATAAATATTCAGCTTCAACGCCTTCCTTTTTAAGGTCAATATAAGGCATTTTCTTTTCGCTGTCATAATAATGCGAAAACTCTTTTTCATCTGTTTCCAATGAACAGTAAGACGCGCTTGCTATTGCAGAGTTTTCAAGGTTTACATACATAAGGTTATTATAACTGCAATCGAGCCATGAAAGCTTTGTGTTATTCAAAACATCGAGCTTTGAAATACAGTTATGTGAACAGATAAGAGTTTTAAGCTCTTCCAGCTTTGTAACATCAAGTGATTGCAGAGCATTCCACGAACAATTAAGTTCCTGAAGAGAATGATTATCTGAAAGATTAAGCGAAGAAATATTGTTATTGCTGCACGAAAAATCCTCAAGCGCCTGGCAACCCGAAATATCAACAGAATCAAGCTTATTATTATAACAAAACAGGGTTTTCAAATTTGACGCTCCGTTAAGATTAAGCGAAGAAATATTGTTATTGCTGCACGAAAAATCTTCAAGCGCCTGACAGCCCGAAACATCAATAGAATCAAGCTTATTGTTATAACAATACAGGTTTTTCAGATTTGACGCTCCGTTAAGATTAAGCGAAGAAATATTGTTATTGCTGCACGAAAAATCTTCAAGCGCCTGACAGCCCGAAACATCAATAGAATCAAGCTTATTGTTATAACAATACAGGTTTTTCAGATTTGACGCTCCGTTAAGATTGACGGTTTCAAGCTTATTGTTATAACAGCTGACCATTTCAAGGGCTGTGTTCTTTGAAAGATCAAGCGCAGATAATTCGTTATTTTCACACAAAAAATATTTCAGCCCTGTATTAGCGGAAACATCAAGTGACGTAATCTTATTGTTTCGGCACGAAAATAATTCAAGACTTTTTGACGGCGGAAGCTTAATGGAAGTAAACTCGTTATTATCCGTCACAAGTATTTTGAGAATTCTGCTGTTAGAAATATTTACAGCTTTGATTTTATTGTTTGTGCAAGACAGTAAAATAAGCTTTGAAGCGTTTGACAGATTAATAGTTTCAAGCTCATTATCGTTACACGAAAGACTCTGCAAATTCTTTGCCGTTCCGAGATTAAGCTTTGTCAGCGAACAGCCGTTACAGGTAACTCGCGCAAGATTGGCGTTCTGTGAAACATCAAGCGTTCCCAATTTAATTTCCGAAGTTGTAAGACTTTGAAGGGCAGTAAAGAACTTAATTCCCGTTAAGTCTGATACATTTTTGTTTGAATATTTGTAACTTGTGATGTCAATATCTGTTACTGCTTTGATTTCTGCGTCCGAAAGCTTGTTGTCTTTATTTTTGTCAAACTGTTTAACATAATTAAGAAATACAGCATCGGGAAAATTTGTTTTATTTATCGCAACATCTGCTGCAAATGCATAAAACGGGGTTAATAAACTGATTATACTGATTACTGCTGATAAAAACAGTGCTGTTATTTTTTTCATTTCTTTCCTCCTGGGGTAATGCTGGGGTAAAATGCTGTAATCACAGCTTGAGATCAATAACTGCTCTGAGAACATTCATAGCGCTTCGCTGCATTTCGCCGAGCGTTATTCCGAGGGGCTTGCCGTAGGATTTGAGGAGCGTTCCGTCAGGCTTGCCGTTTGTAACGCGGGCTCCGCCCGGCATTAAAACGTCAACCTGGGCTCTTACTCTGTACGCCTGGTCCGTCACATTTTCAAACTCGTGGCTTCTTTCCGATTTCATCCACCAGTCCGTCATAACGCAGCCGTTGTAATTCCATTCGCCTCTTAAAATCGTAGTGCAGAGGTCATAGTTATAATGGCCGTAAACGCCGTTGATTCTGTTATAAGAGGTCATAATGTTTTTCGGCGCCGCTTCCTTAACGCAGATTTCAAAGCCCTTGAGATAGATTTCCCTGAGCGCTCTTTCGGTAAGGCGGGAATCGTTCATATTGCGCCTGTATTCCTGAGAGTTAACGGCAAAATGCTTCGGGCAGGCGGAAACGCCCGCGCTCTGAATTCCCTGAACCGCAGCGACGGCGATTTTTCCCGTCAGGAACGGGTCCTCGCTGTAATACTCAAAGTTTCTTCCGCAAAGCGGATTTCTGTGAATATTGATTCCCGGAGCGAGGAGAACGTCAGTGCCTCTGTCCTTCATCTCCTTTGAAATAGCCGAATAAAGCTCCTCAACGAGCGCTGTATCAAAGGTGCAGGCAAGAAGCGTTCCGATAGGGATAAGCGAGCAGGAGGCTCTGAGCCTTATGCCCGAGGGTCCGTCAGTTGTTATAATCGGCTTAACGCCCTTTTCCCTGAGTGAATCAAGAACGCCGCCGAACGCGCCGGCATTGCCCTTAGCGCCGAGAGCGCTGTCCATTTTATAATCGCCCCTTGTAATTGCTTCAAGCTCGTCAAGACTGAGCTGAGCCGTAAATTCCTCAAGGGTATTCTTACCGTTTTTAACGTCAGAAAGCTTAATGCCTCTGTCTCCCGTCATAGGTATATCAGGCGGGAGGTTATTAATAATCCTTGCGCCGAGGTCAAAGCGCTGAGACGGAGAGTTTTTAATCTTTTCAACCCTGCCGCTTTTGCCCTCTCTTGCGCAGATAATTTCAAACGAGCTCTCGGGAGCGGAAGCCTGCTTTAGCTGAACGAAAATCTCCGTTTTCTCCTGATAATATGTATAAACGCACTCGGCATCCCTTACATTTTTGCCGACGAAGAAATTATACTCGCCTTTTTCGGTTACGTAGGCATATCTGAAGCCGCTGTCTCCGCAGTCGTCATACGAGGTGAGGCAGTAAAACGGGATAAAGATATTAACTTTTTCGCTTTCATTCGGAGCAAGCTCCTTTGTTTTAGCGAAGCCGACAAGCTCTCTTGACGGATTGCCGAGCGCCCCGCAGGGCTTTTCAACGTAAACCTGAACAGCTTCCTTTCCGCTGAACTTACCGATATTTTTAATGTTTAAAGAAACCTCAAAGCCGTCCTCGCATGGCTTAACCTTCGCCTTGCCGTACTTGAAATCTGTGTACGAAAGCCCGAAGCCGAACGGATAGAGCACACAGTCCTTTTTAAACGTTTCAAAATATCTGTAGCCAACGTAAATATCCTCGGCATAGTAGTTATAATCCTTGCCGCCGAAATTTGCGGAGCTGAGGTAATCCTCATATCTTTCAGCTATCGTATCGGTAAGCTTTCCGCTTGGAGACACCTTGCCTGAAAGAAGGTCCGCAACTGCGTTTCCGCTTTCCATTCCTCCCTGCCATACGTACATAACGGCGCTTATACGCTCGCCGTAGCCCTTGACCCAGCTCATATCAATTATTCCGCCTACGTTGAGCAGAACTATTACCTTTTTAAAGAACTTGGTTGTGAGGTTAAGCATTTTAACCTCGGAGTCGGTAAGATAATAGCTTCCCTTTTCAAGAAGGTTATCCCTGTCCTCGCCCGCGCTTCTTCCGATTGTTACAATTGCAACGTCGCTCACGTTTGCGGCGCGGCTGACTATTGCGTCAGTAAGAGGCATATCCGGATAGTAAAGAGGCCACTTTCCCCATACGCCGTGATTAATCGGGTTTTGAGCTTCCCAATCGGCATAAATTTTGTCAAGCTCTTCGTTGAGCTCAAGCGCTTCGCAGTTTTTAATTCCCTGCGCAAGGCTGACCTCATACGGGCGGTTAACGTCTCCGCCTGAGCCGTATCCAACGTAAAACCAGGACCTGCTGACTCTTGAAAAAAGAGAAACCCGCGTGCCCTTTTCAAGCGGAAGAGCTCCGTCGTTTTTAAGCAGAACGGCGCCGTCCGCAGCTACCCTTCTCACAAGCTCGGGCATACCCTCGGTTATGATTTTAGGCTCACTGGCTCTGTCTATCGCCTCCTGAGAAAGCCCGCTTACGTTGTTTGCTATATCTGTTACCATCTGATAAATCCTGTCCTTTAATTTCACTTAGCTCACCGCCTTAACTAATTTATTATATACTATCATATTAAAGCTTGTTTGTAAACACAAAAAGGGCGCAAGGGGCATCCTACGGAAATAGTGTCAGCCCAAAAATGGCATCTTTTCCGCTATAACGTCATTAAAAAT
>CAMOWP010000009.1 GCA_946628455.1 uncultured Clostridia bacterium
GATAAGGCTCCTGAAGAGAGAGAACGTGGTATCACAATCAACACTGCTCACGTTGAGTACGAAACAGATAAGCGTCACTATGCACACGTTGACTGCCCCGGCCATGCTGACTATATCAAGAACATGATTACCGGTGCTGCTCAGATGGACGGCGCTATCCTTGTTATTGCTGCTACAGACGGCCCGATGGCTCAGACTAAGGAGCACCTTCTCCTTGCTCGTCAGGTTGGCGTTCCGGCAATCATCGTATTCCTTAATAAGACTGACCAGGTAGACGACGAAGAGCTTCTTGAACTCGTTGAGATGGAAGTTCGTGAGACTCTTGCTGAGTACGAATTTGATGATGAGTGCCCGATTATCAAGGGTTCAGCTCTTAAGGCTCTTGAGGCTTCATCAATCGACGATCCTGCTTGCGCTTGCATCGCTGAGCTTATGGACGCTGTTGACGATTATATTCCTACTCCTGACCGTAAGGCAGACCTTCCTTTCCTTATGCCTGTTGAGGACGTTTTCACAATCACAGGCCGTGGAACAGTTGCTACAGGTAGAGTAGAAAGAGGCCAGCTCAAGACTAACGACCAGGTTGAAATGGTAGGCCTTGAAGACGAAACAAGAACAACAGTATGTACAGGTATCGAGATGTTCAGAAAGATTCTCGATTACGCTGAGGCTGGTGACAACGTAGGTTGCCTCCTTCGTGGTGTTCAGAGATCTGAAATCAGAAGAGGTCAGGTTCTTGCACAGCCGGGCTCAATCAAGCCTCACACCAAGTTCACAGGCCAGGTTTACGTTCTTACTAAAGAAGAGGGTGGCCGTCATACTCCTTTCTTCAACAACTATCGTCCTCAGTTCTATTTCAGAACAACAGACGTAACAGGCGTTATCACTCTTCCTGAGGGAACAGAGATGTGTATGCCCGGCGATAACGTTGATATGAACGTTGAGCTTATCACTCCTATCGCTATCGAAAACGGACTTCGTTTCGCTATTCGTGAAGGCGGCAGAACAGTAGGTTCAGGCGTTGTTATCGGTATCGAGGAATAATTAACGCATAATTAAAAGCACTGCTTCGGCAGTGCTTTTTCATATTGCAATTAAACTGTTTTATGATATAATATGACATATGGAAAACGAAAATGTGCTTGAAAAGTTAACAGGTACTGTTGAGGACGTCAGCTTTTATAACGAATCAACGGGCTTCTGCGTTGCTGAAATCAACACAGGCGAGGAGGGCGTTACCGTCGTTGGAGCTGTCGGTGAAATTGCTGTCGGAACAATGGTTGAGTGCGAGGGAAAATGGGATTTTCACCCCTCGTTCGGGCGGCAGTTCAAGGCTGAAACAGTACGCCAGACGCTTCCTGCGGACGCAGGGGGTATTCTTCGTTATCTCTCCTCGGGCATAATCAGGGGTATAAGAGAGGCAACCGCAACTAAAATAGTTGAGGCTTTCGGCTCTAACACCTTTGACGTTATTGAAAACGAGCCCGAAAGGCTTGCTCAGATTAAGGGCATAACCAAAGCAAAGGCAAGGCAGATTAGCAAGGAGTTTAAGGCTCAGTTTGCTTCGCGCGAAACTATGGTTGGGCTGACCTCGCTCGGTCTTTCACAGAGCCAGGCTGTTAAAATATATAATCTTTACAGGGCTGAATCGCTTGACATTATCAGGGAAAACCCCTATGCGCTTATAGGCTATTCAACGGGTATAACCTTTGACAAGGCTGACGAGATTGCCGATTTGCTTGATGAAAAGCCGCCTTACAGCTACAGAGCAATTGCGGCTGTAGTTCATATCGTTCGTCATAATCTCGGCAACGGCCACACCTGCATACCGAGGGATAAAATATTTGCCCCTGCGTGCGAGCTGCTCGGCTGTGAGAGCGATTTTGTTGACATTGCAATAGATAACGCTCTTGACGCAAATATGCTCATACAGGCCAATTTAGAGGGCAGGGCGTTTCTTTTCCTTCCCGAAATCTTCCGCGCAGAGGAAACAATTGCGGACAGAATTCAGATTATGAACAAATTCCCGCCGAGCGAAAGCGAAATATATGACACGGAAATCACCGCTTTCGAGGCGGCAAACGATATTGAATTTGATGAAAAGCAGCGCAAGGCGATTGAAATTGCCGTAACAAAAGGGCTTCTTATTCTCACAGGCGGACCGGGCACCGGCAAAACAACCACCGTAAAGGGAATAATCACCCTTATGAAAAACAGAGGGCTTAAGGTTGCGCTGACCGCACCGACGGGAAGAGCCGCACAGCGTATGGAGGAGCTTACGGGCGAAGAGGCAAAAACTATTCACAGGCTCCTTGAGGTTGAATACAGAGAGGGCGCAGAAACTCCGTCCTTCGTTCATAACATAAAAAATCCGCTCAGCTGCGACGCGATAATCGTAGACGAGCTTTCAATGGTAGACGTTACGGTTTTCGCCGCTCTGCTTGACGCAATGCCGCTTCACTGCAGGCTTATTATGGTTGGCGATAAGGACCAGCTTCCGCCTGTCGGCGCGGGCAACGTGCTCAGAGATTTAATCGAGAGCGGAAAGATAGACGTTATAACGCTTGACAGAATATTCCGCCAGGCAATGAAAAGCAGAATTGTTACAAACGCTCACAGAGTAGTCAGTGGCGAAATGCCGGTAATTGACAATTCAATTGAGTCTGATTTCTTCCTGCTTAAGGAGGACGTTAAATATAACGTTGCGCGCAAGGTGCTTTCTCTCGTAACGCAGAGGCTGCCCGCCTCCTACGGGCTTGACCCCGTTGATATTCAGGTGCTGTGCCCGAGCAGAATAGGCGAGGCGGGAACGCAAAACATCAACGCTGTTCTTCAGAACACTCTCAACCCGCCGTCTCCGAAAAAACGCGAGATAAGATATAAGGGCTACACCCTGCGCGAAGGCGACAGAGTTATGCAGATTAAGAATAATTACGACGTCCCGTGGTTCAGAAAGGGCGAAAGCGGCCAGGGCGTTTTCAACGGTGATATAGGAATTCTCCGCGTTATAGACCAGGCTGATAACACGATTACCGTTAAGTTTGACGACAAAGAGGCTATGTATACTATGGAGAGCGTGCGCGAGCTTGAGCTTGCGTATGCAATGACAGTTCACAAAAGCCAGGGCAGTGAATTTGACGCAGTCGTTATGCCCGTTATCGCAACGCCTAAAAACCTTGCTTACAGAAATCTTTTTTACACCGCGCTGACCAGAGCAAAAAAGCTCCTCGTGCTTGTCGGCAACGAGCCGTCAATAAAGGCTATGGTTGATAACGATAAAAAATCACGGCGTTACAGCGCGCTCAAATATTTTATTGAAAAGAGCCCGGAGATATAATATAATTGAGTTAAAAGTTATAAGTTATAAGTTATAAGTTGTAAGTTACTGATTTATGGAGTACATATAAATGTTCGGATATGATTTAGGAATTGACATAGGAACAAGCTCGGTAGTTATAAGCGTGCCGGGCAAGGGCGTCGTGCTCAACGAGCCGAGCTATGTTGCGTTTGATACGGAAACGGAAAAAATCCTTTACGCAGGCAAGCGCGCATATTTCCTTCAGGGAAGGGAGCCAAAGGGCGTTGAAATAATCCAGCCGATTGAAAACGGCGTTATCAGCGATTATTCCCTCACTGAGCAGATGGTGCATTATTTTATCAACAGAGTTATTAAAAAGAATATCTTCAGGCCGAGGGTTGTTGCCTGCGTGCCTGCGCTCTCAACCGAGGTTGAAAAGCGTACTCTCATTTCCGTAATAATCAGAGCGGGCGCAAGAAGCGTCTGCCTTATTGAGGAGCCGCTTTGCGCTGCTTTCGGAGCGGGTATAGACCCGATTCACCCAAGCGGAGTTTTCGTTATTGATATCGGCGGCGGAGCTTGCGATATGGCAATCGTTACCCAGGGCTCAATGAGCCAGACCGAAACCGTTAACGTCGCAGGCAATGATTTTGATGCTGAAATAGTTAAGTATCTTAAAGAGAAATATAAGCTTTTGGTAGGCCTTAGAACTGCTGAGGATATCAAAAAATCAATCGGTTGCGCTATTGAAAGGCGCGAGCCTGTAACAATGGCGGCAAAGGGCAGAAGCCTTGAAACCGGTCTGCCGCTTGTTGTTGAGGTAACCTCAAACGAAATCTGCGAATGCCTGCAGCCGCTCCTTTCTCAGCTGACTGACGCCGCGCAGAGGCTGTTTGAAAGAACGTCGCCTCAGCTTGTTGCGGATATAACCTCGGGCGAGCTCCTTCTCACAGGAGGCTCTGCAAGGCTTTACGGAATGGACACCCTTTTTGCAAAGGCGCTCGGGCTTGACGTAAGAACTATTGACGACCCTGAGCTCTGCGCTTCAAAGGGCGCGTGCATTGCGCTTAACAAAATGCATATTCTTGATAATTACGGCTACGAATTCAAAACAAAAGAGGATGTAAGAATAAGATGATTCATATTTATTACGGCTTCGGCAAGGGCAAAACAACCGCCGCGCTCGGCCTCGGGCTGAGAGCAAAGGGCGCCGGCAAAAGCGTTACCCTCGTTCAGTTTTTCAAAAGCAATAAATCAAGCGAGCTCAACGTAGCGCCGTTTGAGGTTTTTGAAGCGCCTGAGAGCATACCCTTCAACCCCGGAAAAGAGTATCAGGCTTGGGTTGACAAGGCTGTCAGCTTTATTGAAAAATGCGAAAGCGACGTTATAATCCTTGATGAATTTATTGACGTTGTACCAGATTTTGTCACCCTTGAAAAAGCGCTTGAGCTTCTTGAAAAGGAATGTGAAATTGTTATAACGGGGCACAAGGAAATTCCTGAGCTTTTTGAAAAGGCAGACTATATAACTCATATGGACAAGGTAAAGCACCCGTATGACAGGGGTGTTAAAGCAAGAAAAGGTATTGAGTTTTAGCGGGGCTGTGCTCCGCTTAATTGATATAAAAAGAGAGGTGATTGAATGTACACGCTTGAAAGACTGCATCCCGTGTCGCAGCTTTTCTTTTTTGTTGTTACTATTGTTGTTCCTATCGCATTCAATAACCCCTGGTTCAGCGCAGCTTCGCTTTTCTGCGCGTTTTTGTATCTGATAGCAAAGGACGGCAAAAGGTCGCTTAAAACTCTTTTATTTTCGCTCTTGCTGGTAGCGGCGGTGAGCCTTTTCAATATGCTCTTCGCCCGCTACGGCGATACAGAATTATTTAAAATCGGAAAAGCGCATTTTACCCTTGAGCCGCTTTTTTACGGCTTTAATCAGGGCATGGTTATAGCTGCCGTTCTCATCTGGTTTAACGCCTTTGGAAAAGATGTTGACAGCGAAAGAATAATCTACCTTTTCCGCTTTTCGCCAAAGCTTGCGCTGATTTTTTCAATGGTGCTCGGCTTTATTCCGCGCTTTACAAGAAAGGCGGGCGAAATAAGAGACGCAAGGCTTGCCCTCGGCGGAGGCAAAATGCCCGGTGGCTTAAAGGAAAAAATAAGGTTTACGCTTGATAATTTTTCCGCTCTCGTTTCCTACAGCCTTGAAAGCAGTATCATAACCTCAAATTCAATGGAGGCAAGGGGATATAACCCTAAAGCGATAAGAAGCTCAGGCTTTAAGTACACCGCGTTTGACGTAGGCTTTATATTGATAAGCGCCGTTGTTGCCTCGTTCATTTTAACTCAGCTTGCGCTTGGAAATATAGAATATGTTTTTGAGCCTGTGAGATACACGAAGGCGCTGAGCATACCCGCGCTCGCGCTGTTTATGTTGTTTGAACTTTACCCGTCATTCAGTGAAGCATTGGAGAATATAAAATGGAAGCTGTTAAGTGTAAAGGCATAAGCTTTACATACCCTAAAAGTGAATATCCTTCGCTGCGCGATGTAAGCTTTAACGCTGAGAAGGGCGAGTTCTCGCTTCTGATGGGCGCTTCTGCAGCGGGCAAGTCAACTCTCTTAAAGCTCCTTAAAAGCGAAATTGCTCCTGCAGGAACGCTTGACGGAGAGATAAGCTGTAGCGGCTCTGTAGGCTACGTCGGGCAGAACGTTGAAGAAAATATCGTTTGCGACAAGGTAAGGAGCGAGCTCTCCTTCGGGCTTATGAATCAGGGGCTCAGCGCCGATGAAACTGACCTGCTGACAGCTGAAACCGCTTCATATTTCAATCTTGAAGAAAAGCTGGACTCTGATATTTCAAATCTTTCAGGCGGAGAAAAGCAGCTTGTAAACCTTGCAGCTGTTATGATTATGAAGCCTGATATTCTTCTGCTTGACGAGCCCTGCTCTCAGCTTGACCCCGTATCGTCAGAGCGCTTTATCAATATGGTTAAAAAGCTTCACAGCGATTTCAGCATAACCGTTATCGTCAGCGAGCACAGCACAAACGCGCTTTATGATTACGCTGACAGCGTTATCCTTCTTGAAGAAGCAAGGCTGCTCATCAAGGATACCCCGCAGGCGGTTTTTGAATATCTCAGGGACAGTGATAACAAAATGCTCTCTGCCGTTCCCGCCTCGTACAGACTGAACGCCGGTTACAAGCTCAGGAAAGCCGAAGCCGAGGGCAAGGCCGAGGCAGTGCTTGAGTGCAAAAACGTTTTCTTTGCCTACGAACGGGGAAAGGAAATTTTAAGGGAGCTCAGCTTTTCCGCTTACGGCGGCAGAATTAACGCAATAGTCGGCGCAAACGCAAGCGGAAAAAGCACGCTTTTAAAGGTGATTTCAGGCGTATGCAAAAAGCAGAGCGGAAAAATAAAAACAGACCTCACCGTTTCAATGCTCACTCAGAACGTTTACGATTTGTTCACTAAGGAGCGTTGCGCAGACGAGGTCGGGTTCGGTGAAAATACAGCTTTTCTTGAAATTGATTATTTAAAAGACAGACACCCTTATGACCTATCAGGCGGCGAGGCGCAAAGGCTCGCGCTCGCAATGGTGCTTGAAAGGAATGCGGATTTAATTCTTCTTGACGAGCCTACAAAAGGCTTTGACGCGCCTCTTAAGGAAAAGCTCGGGGAGCTTCTTCGCGAGCTGTGCAAAAAAGGGAAAACAATCGTTCTTGTAACGCACGATATTGATTTTGCGGGAACTTATGCAGATTACTGCTCCTTCTTATCCCGCGGAAGAATAATAACAACCAAGCCGAGAAGGGAGTTCTTCTCCAATCTCAGTTTCTATACAACCTCTCTTTCAAAAATAACTAACGGAAAATGTATTTCATTTGAGGATTTGGATGACTAAATCAAAACAGCTTTTAATGCCGATTATTTTAATACTCTCTCTTTGCGGGATTATAGCCTGGCAGTTTGTGTTTAAAGAAGTTAACTATTACATAATCTGCGCCGCTATGCTCCTGCTTTCAATGCTGCCGTTTTTTATCAGCTTTGAAAGAAAAGAGACGAGCGCGGCTGAAATAAGCCTTATAGCAACGCTCATAGCGCTTGCGGTTGCCTCAAGAGCGGCGTTTTATCTTATCCCGCAAGTCAAGCCAATCGGCGCGGTGGTGGTTATCTCTGCAGTCTGCCTCGGCGCAGAGAGGGGATATATAGTCGGAACGTTTTCGATGTTCATTTCAAATTTCCTCTTCGGTCAGGGCTTCTGGACTCCGTTTCAGATGGCGGCGCTCGGAGCAGTCGGGCTTATAAGCGGGCTCCTTCTCAGCAGGGTTAAGGAGAAAAAAGGAATGAAATTCAGAATTATTCTTTCTCTTCTTGGCTTTTTCCTGACCTTCGCAGTTTACGGGCTCATAGTCGATTTGTCAACTATTCTTATGATGTACGGACATAAGCCGACTGTGAAGGGCGTGCTTTCCGTTTACGGCGCAGGCGTTCTCTTCTCGCTTATGTTCGGGATAACAACGGCGGTTTTCCTCTTCCTCTTCGGTGAGGCGTTCATAAGAAAAATTGACAGAGTAACAACAAAATTCGGAATATAAGGCGGCAACACCGCCTTTTATTTTTTGTCACATTTTAATGAATTGATACGAATATATAAATGAAAGGAATTCCTTTTGAAAGGGGTTGAAGGCATTGGATGAAAGCATTCTTGCTTTGATTAAGAAGGATAGCGAGAAGGGAATGACGGCGTTAATCGGCAGATATACAGCTCTTGTTTATACAATAATAAGAAATAAAGCAGGCGCTTACTGCTCCGAAGAGGATATTGAGGAGGCGGTCAGCGACGTGTTTATTTCATTTTACAATAATCTCAGCAATGTTGATTTAAGCCGCGGCTCGCTTTCTGCATATCTTTCAACTATCGCAAAGCGAAAGGCGTATGACAAATTGAGAAAGAAAAGGCGTGTAAGATTTGTAAGCACAGACGATGAAAATGAATTCATTGAAATACCGGACTCCTTAAACCTTGAAAACGATTATGAAAAGAAGGAGCTTGCAACGCGGCTGATTGCCGCAATCAATTCGCTCGGAGAGCCTGATTCCACTATCGTTTACAGAAAATACTATCTTTTCGAGAGCTCAGCGGAAATAGCCCGCTATACCGGGCTTTCTGATGATAATGTCCGTAAGCGCCTGTCAAGAGCTCTTCACAAAATTAAAAAGCTTATGGAAGGGGATTGCTATGAAAATTAACATAAGTGAAATTCTGGATAACGAATACGCCGTTATTCCCGAACGCAGTATTGCTGTAAAAACCGATTCTGCGCTTACAAAAAGAATCGAGTCGGCAACATTAAAGAAAATGAAAAATAACAATAAAAAGCCTCGCTGCCTGGGAAGGATTATTGCAGCAGCGGCGGTAATTGCAATAACGGTAAGCTCGGTGAGCGTTGGCGCAATGTCATATTTTAAGCCCGATAACGCAATTAACAGTATGATTGAGTATAACGGCGCGGTTGATTACAGCACTCTCGGAACAGACGTTAAGCAGACCGCTTCTTCAAACGGGCTTGACTTTTATCTTGACCAGGTGCTGTGCGATAATAACATTATGCATTTTGCAATCAAATGCCCGAAGTATAACGGAAGGTACGTTCAGCCCGACGTTTATGTCACATCTGATGACGACTGGGAATACCATCTAAAATTCCTGATTAACGGCAAGGAAAACTGCGACAGTGAAAATACCTTCACGGGCGCCGATTTCGTCAGAGACGTAACGTATAAAAAGGATTATTTTTACGTTACCTACAGCGGCATAAAGGATTTAAAGGATAACTCAACGGTTGAGCTGAGCTTTGACAGGCTTACTTATTTTGACGCCGCTGATGAAAACGATACCTGCAACGTTAAAGGCAACTGGAAATTTGAATTTAAAATCAACCGTTCAAAAACAAGAAAAAGGCTTGAGGTAAACGATATAAGCTTTGATAACGGAGAGAATTATAAAGTTAAGAATTTTTCAATCTCTCCGCTCGGCTTCCGCTTTGATTATAAGCTCACCTACAGCAAAAAAGCAAAAAAAACAAATACACTGTCTTCAAAAAATCTTGCAAACGGCATTTCAGGTAACGCAAACGTGTATGTTACAATGAAGGACGGAACAGTTTACACAAACGGCAACCCCGATATCACTCTTGACACATCCGTAACTGCTGTTACCGGTAAAAACGAAAACTTTGAAACGGGAGATTTTGAAGCCATTTTCAGCAAAGCCATCAGCGTTGACAATATCAAATCAATCAAAATCATTGACAGTGTAATTTACGAAGCATAAAAATAACCCCGATGAAATATCATCGGGGTTATTTTTATCTTGTATAAAACAGTGTTTCCTTCGGTGCCTGAGAGAAGCGGTGGATTGAAAAATATAATCCGAGTGCGAGGTAGATACACAACGAGCTTGAGCCGCCTGCGGAGAACAGGGGAAGCGTAATTCCGATACACGGAAGAAGCGAAAGCTCCATTCCGATATTAACAAGCATCTGTGCAAAAAGCATAACCGCGATTCCGCTGCACATAAGATATCCAACGTTGTCTCTTGCGGAGGTTGCCGTTCTCAGCACCTTTAAAACGATTATTCCAAGAAGAAGAATAACTGCAAGCGCTCCTATAAAGCCGAGCTCCTCTCCCGCAACGGTAAGCACCATATCGTTCTGGTTTTCAGGCACGCCGCCCGCAACAGCCTGAGTCATATCTCCTTTGAGATAGCCCTTGCCGAACAGCCCGCCCGAGCCTATTGCAATCATTCCGTGCTCCTGCTGATA
This sequence comes from uncultured Clostridia bacterium, assembly GCA_946628455.1. GTDB lineage: Bacteria > Bacillota > Clostridia > Oscillospirales > Acutalibacteraceae > Eubacterium_R. Next base: position 10,127 of record CAMOWP010000009.1, read on the forward strand.
CATAACGTCCTGGAATTGGTCAGGGTAAAACAGCGCAACGATTCTCTGCCGCTGAAGGCCGCTGATTATGCCCACTCTCCACGCAACAACGAAGCCGACTATTATCGCGCATATTCCCGCAACAAAATATCCCCAGTGAACTCTTGCGAAAAACAGCATTCCTATAAACATAATAAGGAAGATGAGCGCGCTTCCTGCGTCACCCGTCATAAGCACGAGCCCTACGGGAACGGCAATATGTACAAGCAGCCCGATTATTGTTTTAATGTCATTAATCTTATCCCTTACAATATCAAGGTGATATGAAAACGAGATTATGAAGCCGACCTTAAGCAGCTCTGACGGCTGAAAGTAGAAAATCTTTAAGTTGAGCCACGATTTTGCGTCAGGTCTTGACGGCGGCGCAACCCCGAAGAAGAAGGTGAAAATCATCAGCCCTGCGCAGCCTGCGGCGATAAACGGCCATAGCTTTGAGATAATCTCATAGTCTATGTTTGAAACTACAAGCGCAATTGCAATTCCGAGCATAACGGAAACAAGCATTGAGCGAACGTCCGAGGTTATAAATTTCCCCTCGGTCAGCTCCTTGTGCGTTGCGCTGTAAACGAGCGCAAGCCCGTATGCGGAGGCACAAAGTGCAGAGAGAACAACTAAAAAGTCAAGCCCCTTGAAGAAATCGCCCAGCGTTCTTCTCTCAATTGGGTTACTTATTGAATTGTAAATTTCTGCCGCCTCCTTCCTTAATCCGATGAGTTTCGGCATTTGTAAAATTTGTACTATATATTATATATTTTTACACTCAATTTTTCAACATATAAATTAAATTAATTGTTGGAATTAAAGCTTTTATGTGTTATACTCAAATAAGAATAATAAACGGAGGTACTTTTTATGCTTACTGATATTGAAATAGCTCAGGCAGCTAAAATGAAAAACATAACCGAAATTGCGGCAGGCTTAGGCTTTGCACCTGAGGAAATTGAGCCTTACGGACATTATAAGGCAAAGATTACCGAGGAGGCAATAACGCGCCTTAAGAATAAAAAGGACGGAAAGCTTATCCTTGTAACCGCAGTTAATCCGACCCCCGCAGGCGAGGGCAAAACAACCGTTTCAATCGGCCTCGGCGAGGCTATGGAAAAAATCGGAAAGAACGCTATCGTGGCTCTGCGCGAGCCTTCGCTCGGTCCCGTTTTCGGAATCAAGGGCGGCGCAGCAGGCGGCGGCTATTCCCAGGTTGTTCCTATGGAGGATATCAACCTTCATTTCACAGGCGATATGCACGCAATTACCTCCGCAAACAATCTTATGTGTGCAATGCTTGATAACTCAATTCAGCAGGGCAACGAGCTTAATATCGACCCTCGTCAGGTTCTCGTTAAGAGATGCCTTGATATGAACGACAGAGCGCTAAGAAATATCATTAACTCCCTCGGCGGAAGGCTCAACGGCGTTCCGAGAGAGGACCATTTCATCATCACAGTTGCAAGCGAGGTTATGGCTATCCTCTGCCTTGCCGAGGACGTTTTCGACCTTAAAAAGAGACTTGGTAATATCCTCGTTGCTTACACATATGACGGTGAGCCCGTTTACTGCCGCGATATTAAGGCAAACGGCGCTATGACCGTTCTTCTTAAGGACGCTATCAAGCCGAATCTCGTTCAGACTCTTGAAAACACCCCTGCAATTATGCACGGCGGCCCGTTTGCAAATATCGCTCATGGCTGTAACTCTATCCGAGCAACAAAGGCAGCGCTCAAGCTTGCTGATTATACTATAACCGAAGCAGGCTTCGGCTCGGACCTCGGCGCTGAAAAATTCCTTGATATCAAGTGCCGCTTTGCAGGGCTCAAGCCGAACTGTATCGTTCTCGTTTCAACTGTACGCTCAATGAAATATAACGGCGGCGTTCCTAAGGACGAGCTTACAACCGAAAATCTTGAAGCTCTTAAAAAGGGCAGCGTAAACCTCGGCAAACATATCGAAAATCTTAAAAAGTACGGCGTGCCCGTTATCGTTGCAATCAACCATTTTTATGCCGATACTGACGCTGAGATTGATTTCGTTAAGTCCTTCTGTGAAGAAAAGGGCGCAGATTTCGCTGTAACAAAGTGCTTTGCCGAGGGCGGCGAAGGCGGAAAAGAGCTTGCAGAGAAGGTTGTTGAAGCGTGCGAAAAAGAGAGCAATTTCAGGCATATTTATGACATTGATATGCCGGTTTACGATAAGATTGAAACAATCGCTAAAGAGATTTACGGCGCTGACGGCGTAGATTATACAAAGGAAGCAAAGCAGGCGATTGACGGCTTTATTAAGCTCGGCGCTGACAAAATGCCTGTCTGCATTGCAAAAACGCAGTACAGCTTATCGGATAACCCGAAGCTTCTCGGCAGGCCTGAGAATTTCAGGATAACAATAACCTCCGCTTCTCTTTCAAACGGCGCAGGCTTTATCGTTTGCCTTGCAGGCAACGTTATGACTATGCCCGGGCTTTCAAAATCACCCTCGGCATACAGAATTGATATTGATGAAAAGGGAAATACTGTAGGACTTTTCTGATGAGAGAATATATAACCAAAAGCTATGAGGAAACTCTTGAGCTTGCAAAAAAGCTCGCGGGCGAGCTCGGGAAGGGAAGCGTTATCGGCTTTCTTGGCGACCTCGGCTCAGGCAAAACAGCGTTCACCTCGGGTTTCGTCAAGGGGCTTGGGATAAACGCTGAGGTTTCCTCGCCAACCTTTGCAATCTGTAACGATTATATCGGCAAAAATGACAGGGTGTATCACTTTGATATGTACAGAATCGACGGCTGGGACGATTTATATTCCTGCGGATATTATGACTATCTTGACACAGACGCATATATCCTGTGCGAATGGAGTGAAAACATTTTCGGCGCCCTGCCCGACGACGCTGTTATAATTAAGATTGACAAGCTCGGCGAAAATGAACGCAGCTTTAAAATAATGACTAAAGAAGAAGCTGAAGATTTATGATACTTTCAATTGATTCGTCAGCCGTAACAGCCTCTGCGGCGCTGACTGACGGAGATAAAATAATCAAAAATGAATTTATGAACACGGGGCTGACTCACAGTGAAACTCTCCTCCCAATGATTAAAAGGGTGATGGAGGGCTATGATTACAGCGCGCTTGAGGCTATCGCAATCACCGCGGGCCCGGGCTCCTTTACGGGGGTCAGAATCGGCGTTGCAACAGCTAAAGGGCTTGCGTTTATAAATAACACGCCCTGCATATCCGTTTCAACGCTTGAGGCAATTGCCTATAATTTTGTTGACAGGGACTGTATTGTCTGCACCGTTATGGACGCAAGGCGTATGCAGTTTTACAACGCACTGTTTGAGGTTAAAAGCGGCGTTGTTACCCGCCTCACACCTGACAGAGCAATCGCCCTTGACGATTTGAGAAACGAGCTCAGGGCGTTTGAAAATGTTATTATCGCAGGCGACGGCGCAAGGCTCTGCTATGATAATATCGCGCTTGATAACTGCGCCCTTCCCGAGGACGAGCTGATTTATCAGAACGCGCTTGCCGTTTCAAAGGCGGCAGAAAATAAAAAAAGAATCCCTTCCCGCGAGCTTATGCCTGTTTATCTCAGGCAGTCTCAGGCGGAAAGGGAATTAAAACTTAAAAGTAAGGAGAAATAAAATGATTGTTATTGCATCGGACCACGCAGGATTTCAGCTTAAAGAGGAGATAATTGAGCAGTATTTAAAGCCTGAAGGAATTGAGTTTATTGACGCAGGCTGCTACTCTCCCGAAAGGTATGACTACGCGCTGTCTGCTCAGAAGGCTTGCGATATGGTTGTAGAGGGCAAGGCTGAAAAGGCAATTCTCATCTGCGGCACGGGAGTCGGCATTTCAATGGCTGCCAATAAAGTAAAGGGAATCAGAGCCGCTTGCTGCAGCGATTATTTCTCAGCAAAGTATACCCGTCTTCATAACGATGCAAACGCTCTCTGCTTTGGCGCAAGGGTAGTCGGCGCAGGGCTTGCAATCGAGCTTGTTGACGTTTTCCTCAACACAGAATTTGAGGGTGGCCGCCACGCAACAAGAGTTGACCAGATTATGAGAATCGAAGACGGCGAAAAGATTTACGAATAACTTTTTTATAATAACAAAAAAGCCTCACAGATGTGAGGCTTTTAATTTTAATATTAAGACCATTTAAGCGCTTTAACCGAGAAGCCGAGGTCGAGGTCGAGCTTGTTCTTCTGCATAATTGCAACAACCTTGCTCTTGCCGCCGCCTGAAACAGAAGCGGTAACCTTGAAATAATTGTTTCCGAGGTCCTCAATGCTGGTAAGCGTTACAGTGTGGTCTGCCGTTTCAAATCCAGTAACTGCAAAGGTTCCGTTTGTGCTGTTGAACTTGATGTTTTCGTTATCGCCTTTTGAGTTGCAGTCAGCCTTAAAGTTTACAACTGTCTGGCCGAAATACTTAAAGAGTCCGAGCACGATAGTTCCCGAAGCGAAGGTTGAGGGCTGTAAGCCGTCCTTCTCCGCCATCCATATTGCAGCGTGTGAAGCAATGTTAATCGGAACGCCCTGAGCGTTTTCGTAGCTTGCCTTGTAAAGGTAGGGAACCTCGAGCATCCTCTTAACTCTTGTCTGGTCTTCCGCGCTGAATTCAACCTTAGTGCCGCTGTCGTTTGTAGTGGGAACGCCTGAGGTTTTCTTAGTAGTCGGCTCAGGAGCTGTTGTTTTCTCGTCGCCCTTGGTAGTCATCGTTGTGGACTTAGCGGTGGTCTTTTTCTTTGTGGTGGTCTTGCCCTTATCGCCCTTTTTGGTTGTCGTGTTATCGTCGTCAGGGTCTGAATAAGGAACTGTTTCGGGAGTGGTGTTACCCTCTTTATCAATCCTGTGGGCAACAGGCTTTCCGTTTTTGTCCCGTGTAATAACAACGGGAACCTCCTCGGTTTTAACCTTTCCGTTTTTATCCGTTACCTTTTCGCCATTCTTGTCGGTAACCTCAACCTCAACAAAGTCAACCTCTGTGTCAGCGTCGTTAAGGCCGCGGTTTGAGGATTCAGCTACAGTGCCTTCCTCGTTGCTACCCTTATCCTTCTTAGCGCAAGCCGCAAAGCCAGAGGTAAGACAAACAGCAAGTATCAATAAAATTGCAATGCTTTTTTTCAAGTGAAACAACTCCTTGCTAATAAAAAGTCTGTAATATATTACTGCATAATAATTTACTATATTATAATTCAAGCCGAATTAAAAGTAAATAGTTTAATAAAATATAAAAAAAATATTTACTTTTAATTCACACTATTTACATAATTAATTTATTGATTTATTATTAAAATAACATTAAATAAAATATGAAAAAGGAATGTTAATTATGAAAAACAGCCTTAAAATAACTCTTGCTGGAGTGCTCAGCGCGCTGTCTGTTGCGCTGCTTGCCCTGGGCAGCATCATCTGGATTCTTGAATACACTGCTCCGCTTCTGTGCGGAATGATTCTTATTATTGTAGTTGAAAGCTGCGGAAAGAAAACTGCGTTTTTAGTATATGCGGCGGTCAGCGTTCTGTCGCTTATTCTGCTTCCTATGAAGGGCTCGGCTCTGCTTTATGCAACCTTCTTCGGCTATTTCCCGATTATAAGAGAAAACATTGACAGGCTTAAGCTCCTTATTCTCAGAATACTCATAAAATTTGTTATTTTCAATGTCGGCGTTATCGGAACGGAGCTTCTCCTCGTTTACGCCTTCGGAATTCCGTTTGATAATCCGTTCGGCGCAACGGGGTTAATAATAACTCTTGCCGCTTCTTATGTCATATTATTTACATTTGACAGGTTGCTTTATGTTTTCACTGTAATATACGTCAAAAAGTACAAAAAACGTGTTGAAAAAATGCTAAAATAATATAATTATTATATTGATTTATATATCTAAATATAGTATTATTATAGTGAATTATTATAAAGGAAGTACGATTTATGGGAAAATATGAACTCAGCGGCAGAGAATCGCTCGGCATTGAATTCGGCTCAACAAGAATCAAGGTTGTTCTTATTGACGAAGCGTTCAACCCTGTTGAATCAGGCGGCTTCACCTGGGAGAACAGATATGAAAATAACGTCTGGACTTACCATGAGGACGAAATATGGAGCGGGCTCAGAGCGGCTTACAGCGAGCTTATTGAAAAGCTCGGCACTCCGATAAAAAAGCTTGCGTCAATCGGCTTTTCGGCAATGATGCACGGCTATCTTCCTTTTGATAAAAACGGAAAGCTTCTTACACCGTTCAGAACCTGGAGGAACACAATAACAGGCGAAGCGGCGGCTCAGCTTACAGAGCTTTTCGGCTTCAACATCCCTCAGCGCTGGAGCATTGCTCACTTGTATCAGGCAATCCTCAACGGCGAGGAGCACGTTAACGACATTGCTTATTTCACAACGCTTGCAGGCTACGTTCACCTCAGGCTTACGGGAAAGAACGTGCTCGGAATAGGCGACGCCTCCGGTATGTTCCCGATAGACAGCGAAACAAAAGATTATAACAGCGAGATGCTCGATAAGTTTTCATCTCTTGAAAACGTAAAAAAGTATAGCTGGGATATAAGAGAAATTCTTCCCGAGGTACTCCTTGCAGGCGAAAACGCAGGAACGCTTACAGAAGAGGGCGCAAGGCTCCTTGATGAAAGCGGAAGCCTCGAAGCGGGAATTCCGCTGTGTCCTCCCGAGGGCGACGCAGGCACGGGTATGACCGCCACCAACAGCGTAACCGTAAAAACGGGCAACGTCAGCGCAGGCACGTCAATCTTCTCAATGGTTGTGCTTGAAAAGCAGCTTAAAAACGTTTATGAAGAAATTGATATGGTAACCACGCCTGCGGGAAAGCCTGTTGCTATGGTGCACTGCAATAACTGCTGTACGGACCTTGATTACTGGGTTAATATGCTCTTTGATTTTGCAAAAAGAGCAGGCAGCGGGCTCACTAAGCCTCAGCTTTACGATTTGCTGTATAACAGCGCGCTTGAGGGCGAGGCGGATTGCGGCGGTCTTGTTAATTTCAACTATTTCTCGGGCGAGCCCGTTTCTCATACAGCTGACGGCAGGCCTATGTTTATCCGCTCGCAGGGCGCTTCCTTCACGCTCCCGAATTTCTTCAGAGCGCAGATTTACAGCACAATGGCAACGCTTAAAATCGGAATGAAAATTCTTGAAAACGAGGGCGTTGCAATTGACAGGCTGTTCGGCCACGGCGGTCTCTTCAAAACTCCCGTTGTAGGTCAGAGGCTTATGGCAGGCGCTATGAATGCTCCCGTTTCCGTTATGAAAACTGCGGGCGAGGGCGGCGCGTGGGGCGCGGCGGTCCTTGCAAGCTATCTTGTAAACAGCAAAGGGCTCAGCCTTGAGGATTTCCTTAACAAAGTCGTTTTCGCCTCCTGCGAAAGCACCACCGAAGTGCCGGATGAAAAGGACGTCAGAGGCTTTGAGGAATATATGATTAAGTACGAAAAAGCTTTAGCTGCCGAAAAAGCGGCTTATGAAAATATTTAGGAGGGAATTATGAGCATTAAGGATTACGAATTCTGGTTTGTTGTCGGAACGCAGTTCCTCTACGGCGAGGATATATTTGAAACTATTGATTCCCATTCGGCAGAGATGGCTGAGGAGTGGAGCGAAAAGCTTCCCTGCAAGGTTGTTGCTAAGCCCTGCGTCAAGACCTCGAAGGAGATTCTTGACATTATGCAGGCGGCGAATAACGATGAAAAGTGTGCGGGCGTTATAACCTGGATGCATACCTTCTCTCCGTCAAAAATGTGGATTGCAGGCTTCAACGCGCTTGAAAAGCCCTTCCTTCACGTTAACACTCAGTACAACCGCGATATCCCGTGGAACGACATTGATATGGATTTTATGAATCTCAATCAGTCCGCCCACGGCGACAGAGAGCACGGCTATATCGCCGCAAGGATGAGGTTAAAGCAGAAGGTTATCGCAGGCTATTGGAAAGATGAAGCCTTCCAAAATAAAATGGGAATCTGGATGAGAGCCGCTGTCGGCGCTAATGAGTCGAAAAAGCTCCGCGTTCTCAGAATTTCCGATAATATGAGAAACGTTGCCGTAACAGACGGCGATAAGATTGAAGCTCAGATTAAGCTCGGCTGGCAGGTGGACCATTACGGAGTAGGCGATATCATTAAAATGGTAAACGCCGTAACCGAGGAAGAAATTGATTCCCAGATGGCTGAGTATAACGAAAATTACGTTATGGATACCGATAACCTCGACGCCGTAAGATATCAGGCGAGGGAAGAGGTTGCTCTCAAAAAGTTTCTCATTAAAGAGGGCTTCGGCGCGTTCCATACAAACTTTGAGGATTTGCAGGAATTAAAGCAGCTTCCCGGCCTTGCGGCGCAGGATTTAATGCGTCAGGGCTTCGGCTTCGGCGCTGAGGGGGACTGGAAGGTTGCCGCTTTGACAAGGCTTATGAAGCTTATGAGCGAGGGTATGGACGGCGGAACGGCGTTTATGGAGGACTACACCTACCATTTTGAGCCTGAAAACGAAATGCTCCTCGGCTCGCATATGCTTGAGGTCTGCCCGAGCATTGCGGCGGAAAAGGCAAAAATTCAGGTACACCCTCTCAGCATTGGCGACAGAGAGGACCCTGCAAGACTCGTTTTCAAGGCGCAGACGGGAAATGCTATTGTTGTAACTCTCGTCGATATGGGCGACAGGCTCAGAATGATTGTAAACGACGTTGAATGTAAGGAGCAGGTAAACGCAATGCCGAAGCTCCCCGTTGCGGGCGTTCTCTGGAAGCCGCTTCCGTGCCTCCAGACCTCGGCTGAAGCGTGGATTTACGCAGGCGGCGCTCACCATAGTGTGCTTTCATATACCCTCACTGCAGAGCATATGAGAGACTTTGCAGAGATTATGGGCATTGAATTTATCCATATCAATAAGAACACTGAAATTAACGAATTCAGAAAAGAGCTGTTCTATAACGACGTGGCATATAAGCTCGGAATGTAACAGAGGTTATCAATATGTTAGAGGATTTAAAACAGAAGGTATACGAAGCTAATTTAAAGCTCGTTGAATACGGTCTTGTGGTTTTAACCTGGGGCAACGTCTCTGCAATTGACAGAAGCAAGGGGCTCGTTGTTATCAAGCCCTCGGGCGTTCCCTATGATGCTATGAAGCCCGAGGATATGGTTGTAATGGACCTCAGCGGAAGAAAGTATTCAGGCAGGCTGAATCCCTCTTCGGATACGCCTACTCACCTTGAGCTTTACAGAAATTTCCCTGAAATAGGCGCAGTTGTTCACACCCACTCACCCTGGGCGGTGTCATGGGCGCAGGCGGGAAGAGATATCCCCGCTTACGGAACAACTCACGCTGACTTTGCCTATGGCGACGTCCCCTGCACAAGAGGTCTCACCGAGGCAGAGGTGAAGGGCGATTACGAGCTCAATACGGGCAAGGTAATAGTTGAGGAATTCAGCAAAAGAGGCATTAAGCCGCAGGAATGCCCTGCCGTGCTTGTTCACAGACACGGTCCGTTTACCTGGGGCAAGGATGAAATAAAGGCTGTTGAAAACGCTCTCATTCTTGAAGAGGTTTCAAAAATGGCTTTTCAGACAGAAAATATCGCAACGCTTGCTGCAGACAGCGACGTGGGAATAGAAAAATATCTCCTTGATAAGCATTATCTCAGAAAGCACGGCGAAAACGCATATTACGGACAAGGAGGAAGATAAAAATGAAAAAGGGAATTGTAGCGGTATCAGCGGTTATTGCGCTTGTGTTCTGCCTGGTATTTTCAGGCAGCGCCTTCTCGGCTGAGCCTGCTGATATTGCAACAGCGGAGGTTGTAACCGCTTACGAAAGCTATACTTATACGGGAGCAGAAATCCAGCCCAAGGTTAAGGTAACGCTCAGCGTAACTGACGAGCTCGGAAAAACAAAAACCGTAAAGCTTGTCAGGGATACTGATTACACCGTAAGCTACAGCAACAACAAAAACGTAGGCAAGGCAACAATAACCGTTAAGGGTATCGGCGCATATAAGGGCGCTGCAACTGGCTCGTTCAATATCACTGCAAGAGATATTAACAATAAAAAGTTCGACGCTTACGTTGCTTCACCCGTTAAGGTCGGAAAAACTCCGTCGCTCACAGTTACATATAACGGAGCCGCCCTCGTTAAGGATACGGATTATACCGTAACCGTTTCAAACACTGATAAGGCAGGCTACAAAACAGGCAAGGCAAAGCTTAAGGGAATCGGAAATTTCTCGGGAAAGCTCACCCTCAATTTCAGCGTTTATCCTACTATGGTAAGAGGCATAAAGGCTAAAAACGTTAAGCAGAATTCTCTTACCCTTACCTGGAATTCAAAGAAATCCGAAGGCGTAACAGGCTATAAGGTTTACAGAGCAGATAACAAGTCAGGCAAAAACGCAAAGCTTATAAAAACCGTTAAATCAAACAGTGCAAGCCTTGACGATGTTGACTCCTCAACAAAATACAATTTCTTCGTTGTTGCATATAAAACAAATAACGGCAAAACGGTGAAGGGCGATATGAGCAACGCCTGCATAACCTGCACAAAGCCCAAAAAGCCTCAGCTTAACTACGTTGTTAAAAAGGAAGGCAACAAGATTTATGTAAACTGGAACGGAGTTTATAACCCATCAGGCTACGAGATTAAGTATTCGCTTGACAGAAGTCTCAAAACCGGCGTTGAGGTTGTCAGGGCAAAGGCTTCAAAATCAAGCAAAACAATTAAGGTTCCCGATAACGGCTACGCTTATTTTGTTAAGGTCCGCGCTTATAAAAAGTATTCCAAAAACGGAAAAACAAAGACAGTTTACGGTCCGTGGAGCGTAAAAATGTCAAGCATTTTCGGAAGAGTGTATAAGCAGTACACAACAAATTATCCGTATAATCCGAACAGAACAACGAACCTCAAGCTTGCCTGCAAGGCGATTAACGGAACTATCGTTAACCCCGGCGAAACCTTCTCCTTCAACGCAACGGTAGGCAAAAGAACAGCCGCAAAGGGCTACAAGCCTGCAACAATTTTCACAGGCCCCAACAGCCATCAGCCGGGTATAGGCGGCGGCGTGTGCCAGGTTGCTTCAACAATGTTCAACGCAGCGCTGCTTGCTAATTATCAGATAGTTGAAAGGCACCAGCACAGCCAGAAGGTAACCTATTGCCCCGTTGGAAGAGACGCGGCGATTTTCTGGGGCTCTGAGGACTTTAAGTTTAAGAACAATACAGATTATCCAATTAAGATAAGAATGTATTGCGAGGGCGGAAAACTCACCTGCCAGTACGCAGTAAGCTATAAGATTAAGGCGCCTAAGGTTAATCTTTCCGTTACAAGAAGCGGCAAGCATTACACACTTAAAAGAACGGTTAACGGAAACGTTAATTACACAACCTCATCAACGTATTAAAAAAAGCTGTCTTGCATTTTTGCAAGACAGCTTTTTTGCAAGACAGCTTTTTTAAATTTTGTCTTTTTTATCAAGGAACTTGTAAATCTCTTCTCCGATTTTTTCCTTTTCCTCAAGCGACAGCCTGCGCGAGCACATAACGAGAAGCTTTTCGTATCTGTCAAGCGAG
>CAMOWP010000010.1 GCA_946628455.1 uncultured Clostridia bacterium
AAAACATTCATCGACAACCTTAGAGCCGATACGGTATAACATTAGCATTTCATCGCCTTTGCGAATGTAAACGGTTGCCATATTTCTGAGTTTACTGTTCATTTCATTCCCCTATTTCAATCCCTACTACCCCGTACTTTTTGATTTGCTCTTCTGAATAGTATTCGAGCATATCGGAAGGGGAAGCGGCTTCAAGCTCGCTTTCGGCGTAGCCGCATTTATCAAGCGGCAATACTGCATAAAGCTCTTCAAAGCTTTTAAAGAAATGAAGAGCTTTAACCGTTGCTGAAAATGAGCTTGTTTTATTTTTAAAAATAATTTTATCGCCGACTTTGATTTTGCGCCGTTTTTCGTCATAGAGCCGAAGCTCAATCGTTTTCGAGCCGTTTCTGATTTTTTCAAACGGTGCGCAGTTCAGCTTCATAGTGTGAGTCATAGTATTACGGTGCGTCAATTATCCATTCGTGGTCCTTATCGTTAATTCTCGTTTTATCCCACGGGTCGCCGTCAAGGTGACGGATGAGCCATACGTAGTACATTTCGTAGCACGGAGCCGTAACCTGCTGATGAGCGTTGCCGCCTCTTATGCAAAGGCAGGTGCCGTTTTCTGTTTTATAAGGCGTGTCGCCCTCAAAGCCTGCGCCGAAGCCCTGCGACGGGTTGAACTGATAGTAATAAAGCTCGGGCTGCGGATGATGATGCGGTGGATAAGACGACCAGCGGCCCGGCTGATTGAATACCTCGCCCATTACCATATTTGAATAAGGCGCATTGTCAAGGTCAAACATTGTAGATACAATTCTGTATCCCGTGCCTTCCCACTGACCTTTTCCGAAATGCTGATAAAGGCAGTTGGCGGGGTTGTAAAACTGCGGAGTCCAGGTTTTTTCGTTATCAGTCATCTGAACAAGCACTTCGCTGTCTTCAAGCGCTTCAACAGAAGCGGCAGTTGAATGTGAAAAATGAACTGCATAAGGCGTTTTCTGGAACGGGTTTTCACGCTCGCAGGTTTCGTCAATTTCATTTCCTACTAAAAATCTGATTTTACCTGAAAGAAGAAGAATTGCAGTTTCGTTTTCACTTTCAAAAATCTCAAGCTTTTCGCCCTTTTTCATTTTCTTAACGTAAATGTCCATAAGCATATCGGAATTTACGCCGTTCATTTCGCAAAGGATTTTCTTTCCGTTTTCATCGTATTCAGGTCTGTAAAGCATAATCAGTCCTCCAAAGGTTTAAGGTTTTTAAGGCTGAAATCAAGTATCGGCGCCGAGTGAGTCAGCGCTCCGCAGGAAACAAAGTCAACGCCTATTTCGGCAATCTCTTTAAGACGTGCCTTAGTTACGTTTCCGCTGCATTCCGTCTGCGCTTTGCCGCCGATTAATTCAACAGCCTTTTTCATTGTTTCATTGTCCATATTATCAAGCATTATGATGTCTGCGCCTGCGTTTAAGGCTTCTTCAACCTGCTCAAGAGTTTCCGTTTCAATTTCGATTTTGCGAACGAACGGAGCATAAGCCTTTGCCATTTCAATCGCCCTTGTTATTGAGCCTGCGGCGCCTATGTGGTTGTCCTTTAAAAGAACGCCGTCTGAAAGGTTGTAGCGGTGATTAGTTCCGCCGCCAACTCTTACAGCATGCTTTTCAAACGGGCGCATATTCGGAGTGGTCTTTCTTGTATCAAGCAAAACTGTTTTATATCCTTTAAGCTCTGAAGCGTAATCGTTTGTGATTGTTGCAATTCCGCTCATTCGCTGTAAATAGTTAAGCGCCGTTCTTTCGCCCGAAAGAAGCGCCTTTATATCGCCGTAAATAACGCCTACAAGCTGGCCCTTTTCAACTCTGTCCCCGTCCTTTACGTCTGTTTCAAAACGGCTGTTTTCGTCAAGCAGCTCAAAGGCCCTTCTGAAAACGTCAAGCCCGCAGATTATTCCGCTTTCCTTACAGATAAGCTCGGCTCTTCCGTTTTTATCCTCAGGCATAACGGCATTGGTTGAAACGTCCTCGCTTGTTATATCCTCTTTGAGTGTGTTGAGAATATATCTGTCAATATTAATTTTCATCGTTACACCATTTAGCATAAAAATCGTTATCCTTTCTTTTGATTTCGTCCATTATAAGCTTTCTGAATTCCTTTTGGATTTCAACTTTTGACGGATATGCTTTAAGGTCTATAAACGGCAGCTCGCCGCTTTTATCGCTGTAATCCTCGGCTATAACGTCTGCCGCGCGCTTTGCAAAAACGAGGCTCTCAAGCAGAGAATTTGAAGCGAGGCGGTTTTTGCCGTGAACGCCGTTGCACGCCGTTTCGCCGACTGCGTAAAGATATTCCATAGAAGTTCTTGCGTTTATATCTGTTTTAACGCCGCCCATCATATAGTGCTGCGCAGGGGTTACGGGAACTTTGTCCTTAGTGATGTCATAGCCCTCTTCCATACATTCTTCAAAGATGTTGGGAAAACGAACTCTTGCCTCCTCGCTCGTCATTGACGGAAGAGTGAGGTAAACGTGGTCTGTGCCGAATTTCTTCATCTCTTCAACTATTGCGTTTGTAACAACGTCTCTCGGCTGAAGCTCGTCAACAAAGCGCTCGCCGTTTTCGTTAAGAAGAATTGCGCCCTCGCCGCGAACGCTTTCACTGATAAGGAAGCGCCTGCCTTCCTTTTTTGAATAGAGGGTGGTCGGGTGAATCTGAATATAGTTTATATCCTGAAGCTCAACGCCGTGCTTTAAGCTGAGAGCAAAGGCGTCGCCCGTTATGTGCGAGAAATTGGTTGAATTCTTGAAGAGACCGCCTATACCGCCCGTTGCGAGAATAATATCGTGAGCTATAATCGCGCCCATTTCGCCGTATTCATCCTCGCATACAATTCCGTAACACTTGTTGTTCTTTTCAATAAGGTCAATCATAGTGGTCTGCTCAACAAAGGTGATGTTCTCCCTCTGCTTTGCAATAAGGAGTAGCGCTTCGGTTATCTCTTTTCCCGTTTCATCCTTGTGGTGAAGGATTCTGTTCCGGCGGTGAGCTCCCTCGCGGGTGTAGTCATAATCGCCGTCGTCGTCAAGGTCAAACTTAACGCCAAGCTTGACAAGCGTTTCAATTATTTCAGGCGAGGATTCAATCATAACCTTAACTGCCTCGGGGTTGTTTTCAAAATGCCCCGCCTTCATTGTGTCCTCAAAATAGCAACCGAAATCCTCTATGCTTTTGAGAACGCACACTCCGCCCTGGGCGAGATATGAATCACACTCCGCAAGCTTTTCCTTGGTTATTAAAAGTATTTCTCTGTCTTTCGGAAGGCAAAGCGCAGCAAAAAGCCCCGCAACGCCTGAGCCGATTATAACAGTCTGAGTATAAATATATTCTTCTCTTTTCATCTCACATACCATATTTTCTGAGTTTATATATTTATATTAATATATAATTATTTTTGTTTTATGTCAAGTATTTAAGCGGACGGGGAGGCATATATTTAATATGGTGGTAAAATGAAAAAATATGAAACTGAAAGCCCCGTTAAAGCAGCCTTCACGCCGCGCCTTGAGCTTTTGGGCAACACCTCCTGCATAGCGGAGGGGATTAAGGGAATAATAAGCTGCAACGAGGATTTAATCACGCTCGATTTGGGAAAACAGCTTGTTTCGTTTTACGGCGACGGCCTTTGCATTTCCTCCTTTTCTTCCGATGGCGCAGAGATTTGCGGAACTATTGTTTCAGTGGAGTTTGGGAGCAATGGTTAGGCTTTTGAAATGGCTTTTGGGATATGTCAGCTTTAAGTTTATAAACGGCTTTCCTCAGGGCTTTTTAAATGATTGCTACAGCGAAAAATTTAATATTCAGAACGTCAGAATTAAGGACGGCGCTTTGTATGCCGAGTGCCCGAGCGGGCTTTACCCTCATCTCAGAGCTGTTGCGAAAAAGAACGGCGGACGGCTGAAAATAATAAAAAAGCACGGGCTGATTTTTATTCTTTCAAAAATTAAAAATCGGTGGGGAATATTCGTCGGCGCGGTGGTCGGAATAATATTTCTGAGCTTTATTTCGGGCTTTGTCTGGAACATTGAAATAGTTGGAAACAGCAAGCTGAGCGAGGCTGAGCTTCGCAGCTTTGCCGCGGATTACGGCTTTTATGAGGGAGCGTACTGGAGAAGCATTGATAAAGGGCAGGTTGAGGATATGCTTCTCGCTTCATATGAGGATATCGCCTGGGCGCATATCAACCGTGACGGAACCTCAGCCCGCCTTGAAATCAACGAGGGCGTTCTCAAGCCAAAAACGGTGAAGCCGAAAAAGTATACTAATCTCAAGGCGAAAAAGGACGGCATAATAGTTAAAACCAACGTTCACAGCGGCTGGCAGGTTGCAAAAAAAGGAGACGCCGTAACCAAAGGCGATTTGCTCATTTCGGGAGTGTATACTAATGAAAAGGGCAGCTCTCAGTTCGCGCGTGCCTCGGGCGAATATATTGCAAGGGTTAAGGAAAAAATCTCAGTTACAGTCAGCCGAAACCAGAGCCGCAAAAAATATCTCAGCGAAATCAAACGAAAAAGCCTTCGCTTTTTCTTTATTGAAATACCGCTTTATATCGGAAACACACCGAAAAATTCCGAAATCACAGCTGAGGAAAAAATGCTTGAGCTTAACGAAAAAAAGCTCCCGCTCGGTATAGTTGAAACAACGGTGAGAATGTATAAGAACGAGGTTATAACGTTATCTGACAGAGAGCTCACCGAGCTTTTAAACAAGGAAACCGAAAAGAAAATCAAAGAGGATTTTTCAGATTATGAGATAATAAAAAGAAAAATCAAAACAGAGCTGAAAGATGACTGTGCCGTTTCAACGGGCTATCTTATCTGCCACGAGAATATCGGCAAAGAGGTCAGGCTGAAAATCAAACGCAAATAAACAATTTTTTACAGTTTTTCTTTTGCATTAATTCCTGCAGGCTGTGCAAAATATAACAGTAACGATTTTGAAAATAAAGGGTGAGAATTATGAAAGCAACAGGAATTGTAAGAAGGATTGACGATTTGGGAAGGATTGTAATACCAAAGGAAATCCGCAGGAGTTTTCGCATTAAGGAAGGCGACCCATTGGAAATTTATACCGACGCGGAGGGAGAGGTAATATTTAAAAAGTATTCGCCGATTGGCGAGCTTTCAACTTTTGCGGGGCAGTATGCGGACGTTTTGCACAAAAGCGCAGGGCTTCCGATTGCGATTATGGATAACGACCACGTTATTGCCTGCTCGGGTATCAGCAAGCGCGAGGTGCTTGAAAGGCGCGTTACAAGGAGCCTTGAGGAGTTAATGGAGCAAAGGCAGGTGCATATCAAAACAGACACCGTTCCGCCTCTTAACGCGATTGAGGGCTACAGCCGCCCTGCCGATATCGTTTATCCGATTATTTACGGCGGCGACGTAAGCGGAGCAATTGCAATGCTTGAGGACGAAAAACACAAAATGCCTACAGAATCTGACATCAAGCTCGTTCAGGTTGCGGCGGCGTTTTTGGGTCAGCAGATGGAATAGATTGTGCAAGTTGCACAAAATAATTAACAATTCTTTGTGCATTATAGCTGAATGATAGAAAGTTAAAAAAAGACTTGAAATTTGAAAAAAAGAGTATATAATAATGCACAACACGAGGGAAAACGACTGATAGATAACTGAGTCACCCTCGATTACATACCCTGCTGAGGCAGGCAAATTTGCTTTAGATTTTACTTTACATAAATTTTACTCCAACGAAAAGAGACTGCAAGCGTCAGCAAGCGGTCTCTTTTCATTTCTGTGAATTATACAAAACAAAAAGGAAGGCGTTTGCCTTCCTTAAATAATTATAGCTTTTTATCAAGGTGTCTTTTAACTATTGCGTAGTAAAGCGCAGTTCCCAAAACGAGCATTACTCCGAGCTCTCCGAGAGCTACAAGGCCGCCCTGAACAAGAAAATCTCCGAAATGAAACGGTCCGTCAATGAAGAACTGCTCAATTTCCCAACCAACTATAACTCCGTTCCAGAGCGCGGGCATAAGCATTGCAGGAACAGGATAATTCTTGATTTTTACGTTTCTTAAAAAGAAAATGCAAAGCGTTGCGCCGAGCGTTGCAAGCGAGCCGAAAATCATATCAAGCGGAAGCCCCTGGCCGATTGAGTAAAGGTTTGAAATAATGCAGCCAAGCGTGAGCCCCGGTATTGCCGCAGGGGTGAAGAGCGCCAAAACGTTGAGTGCTTCGGAAACTCTGAACTGAACTGCCGCCGTTGTTGTTCCGGGAAGCAGAAAGGCCTGCGCGTAGGTGAGCGCTGCATACATTGCTGCAATGATTGCAGTCTGGGTAATCTTTTGTACCTTGGTGTTTTTCATAATTTAATTTTCTCCTTAGTTTTTTTAGAGCGGGTTGTGCCAAGTACCGCTTTGCCGGCTTGTTTTTTAACCTCTCGGTTAATGCCGACTTTGCTATTATAACACAGAAAGCTAAAATTGCAAGAGTATTATTAATATGATAAATTAAATTTTATTGCACAGTTAATTAAAATGTGTTAATATACTATACGGTGATGATATGAATTGTAAAAACTGCGGAACACGGCTCAGCGAGAAGGCTAAGGTCTGTCCGAACTGCGGAGCGTTTGTTGACGATTCCTCGGGCTACACTCTGCTTGCCGCTGACGACAGAATGTACGATGTTTATTCATCGGAAAAAAAGAGAAAGAATAAAAAGAAAAAAAGCTCCGTCCTCGGAAACGTTATAGTATTTCTGCTGATTTTAATAATCGGCGGAGGCACTGTTCTTTTTTACCTTAATAACACGGGCTCGCTGCCGAGCAAGCAGCCTGAGCTCAGCTTTAATCAGGGAAGCGGAATCATCAATAAGAACGACAAGGTAATTTATGTTCTTTTTGAAAAGGGCAGCGACGTAAAATATATCCAGGGAGTTTCGCTTTATAATTATGACAGAACGAAGCTTGACGAAATCCGCGAGCCCATAAGCACGGATTATGAGTACACAAAGAGCATTGATTCAACCTTCAGGGCAATATACTTTGACACCAAGGATTTTAATATAGTTGACGGTGAAAAGTATACCTACACCTTTGAGATGAAGCTTACACTTACCGGTTCAGATAAGATTTATACCTATACTCAGCCTGTAAGCTTTGATTCAAGCTTCAGCGAGGACGCGTCTGACATTGTTTTTGACCACAGCCTTAACGAGGGAAGCGCCTCAGGCAAGAAGAACAAGAGCGGCGGCAATAACGCTGAGGAGACAACCAAAAAAGCGGATTACTCATATATTTATTCCTCTTACTGGTACACCTCTCCGCAGACCGACGGCGACACCCGCAGCATTTCAGCCTTTAAGTTCAATGAGGACAAGTCATATTCCGTTACTCATTACGTTAAAAAGGGCGCTGAGGATTGGAACGTTTCAACGGAAAAGGGAACGTTTAAGATACAAAACGGCGAGCTGATACTCAGCCTTGAGGGCTCGTTCGTTCTTGACGCCGAAAATGAGGAGATTTTTGAGCAGAGCGACGGCAGCACAACTCAGAATCTCACCAGCAGAAAATACAACAGCATTCAGAATACAGAGGATTTCTTCGGCTTATAAAAATAAAAGCGCCTCACAGTTTAAACTGTGAGGCGTTATTCTTTTATGCAACTGTTTTGATTACCTTAATCATCTTCTGCATAAGCTCTTCGTAATTTCTTTCGTCCTTCTGAATCTCTGTTGTTATCAGCCCTGTAAATGCGCTTGCGCAGTATGCAAGGAAGAATTCAGCTTCATCCGTTGTAAAGGCGGTGTCGGGGTGTTTGCCCGAAACATATGCAGAAATGAATTCATAAAAGCTTTTATTAAGAAGATTGTAAATCTTTATAAAGCTTGAGGATTTATGAGCTTTTTTTAAAAGAGCGTCATATCTTTTAAGAAAATCGGAATACAGTGCCGAGGTTTCCGAAAGATTTGAATAATTAATGCTCTTGCAGATATTATCCGTCTCATTTTTGAAAGCCCATGCTATCATTTTATCAATGTCGTCAAAATGATAGTAGAAGGTCTGACGGCTGATTCCGCAGCTTTCAACCAGACTTGTTACCGTAATTTTATCAAATTCGCTCTTCTCTGCCAGCTTTAAAAATGCATTGACAAGAGAAATCTTAGCTTTAGTCGCCATATTTTTTTCACCTTTATACACAATTATTATTAAGCAACTAAGAATATAACATAAATAGACAAAAAATGCAACATCAATCTATTTGAAAAATCAAAAATTTATATTTGTGTACAGTTTTTTTTTAAAAAATATCACTAAAAAAGTTAAGTTTAATTAACAAAAAATTTATTATATTTATCATTGAAGAATATGTGTATTCGTTGTATAATAATATTTACTGTAGATTTATAAGAATTTATATATATTGGAGAATTAGTATATTATGGCAAAAACAAAAATTATTGCAGCAGGCGCTGCTTTAGTTGTTCTTATTATAATAGCCGGCTTTTCAATGATGTCAATTGTTCAGTCAAAAACCGTTGCAGACGTTGAAAAATCAACCGTTACAGAAACGGAGGAAAGCAGCGTAAGCCTTAAATGGAAAAAGGCTCCCGCAGCAGACGGATACTATATTTACTGCAGCGAATCCGAAAAGGACGATTTTGAAAAAATCGCAACCGTTGAGGGCGGAAGCAAAAAGACCTTTACCGTTGAAAAGCTTGAACAGGCAACGCAGTATGATTTTTACGTAACAGCCTTCAAAAAGTCAAAGGAAAAGGTTGAAAGTAAGGATTACACAGTTGTTTCAGCCTGCACCAAGCCTAAAAAGCAGACTGTTTCAAAAATCGAATCAACCGACGCAGGAGTTATGACCGTTGAATGGGAGATTAATCCCAAGGCGGCAGGATATGAGCTTGAATACATCCAGGGCGACGGAAGCAATTTTGAAGAGGCTGAAAAGATTACCGTTGGCGATAAGGCTGTCGGCGATTACAAGCTTGAAAAGCTTACTGCGGAAAAGACCTATGCCGCAAGAGTAAGAAGCTATATCAAGTATAATGACGAAACGCTTTACGGCCCGTGGAGCAAGGCGGGAACGGTTAAGATAGCAAAGAAGGTTGAGGCTTCTGCTGATATTGACAAGTCAAAGCCTATGATTGCATTAACTTTTGACGACGGTCCCGGCTATAACGACGCGTCGGATAAAATACTTGACGTTCTTGAAAAATACAATGTCCGCGCAACCTTCTTTATGGTTGGTCAGAATGCTAAGGACCACCCCGATAACATCAAGCGCAAGGTTAAGCTCAAATGCGAGCTTGCAAATCACACGTGGGACCACAATCATTACGGCGCTAACGTAACTGCAGAGGATATAAAGAAGGCGAGCGACGCAATTAAAACGGCTTCGGGCGGTCACGCGCCTACAGCGTTCCGTTCACCCGGCGGCAACACAACTGACGTTATCAGAAACGAGTGCAAGGCGGAGGGAATGCCGCTTTACTACTGGTCGCTTGATACTCTTGACTGGAAAACGAGAAACGCAGATTCCGTTTATAACGCTGTTATGAATAACGTCAAGGATGGCGATATAATTCTTATGCATGAAATTTACGGCTCAACTGCCGAGGCGGTTGAAAGAATGGTGCCCGAGCTTCTCAAGCAGGGGTATCAGCTTGTAACCTGTCAGGAGCTTGTTCTTGCAAAGACGGGCAAGGCACCTGAGGCAGGAACGCAGTATATGAACGCAACAACGGTTAAAAACGAAACAAGCTGATACAGTTAATAGTTAAAAGTTAATAGTTATAAGTAAAAAATAAAAGCTGTCTCGTAGAGACAGCTTTTTGTTTGTTTTATGAAAGGCCGGGGATAACAGCGCTGCTTATTGCGAAGAAAACAAGAAGTGAAATTGCGTCAACAATTGTAGTTATAAACGGCGAGCTCATAACAGCGGGGTCAAAGCCGATTTTCTTTGCAAGCATCGGCAGCGAACATCCGATAAACTTTGCAAACACTATTTCAATTACAAGAGTAAGGCAGATTGCAAGGTCAACAAGAATTGTAATTTCGTCATTTTTAAACAGCATTCTGTCAACAATCCAGATTTTTAAAAAATTGACTGCCGCAAGGGAAAGCCCGCAGTAAAAGCCAACCCTTATCTCTTTCCAGATAACGCGGAAATAATCTCTGAAATCAACCTCGCCAAGCGACATTGCACGGATAATTGTAACGCTTGCCTGGCCTCCTGAGTTACCGCCTGTGTCCATAAGCATAGGGATAAAGGCTGTAAGAATTGTGAGCGCTTTAAGCTTTTCCTCAAAGCCTGTGATTATCGAGCCCGTGAAGGTTGCTGATACCATAAGCAGCAGCAGCCACGGGAAGCGGCTCTTCCAGGTTTCAAATACCGAGGTTTTGAGATATGTTTTCTCGGTAGGAAGCATAGCGTTCATCTTCTGGATATCCTCGGTGTTCTCCTCCTGGATGACATCGAGAGCGTCGTCAACCGTGATGATTCCTACAAGCCTCTCCTCCATATCAACAACAGGAAGGGCGAGGAAATCGTACTTTGATAACTGCTGAGCGGCGAGCTCCTGGTCATCAAGCGTGTTAACGTAGATGATGTTGGTTTCCATGAACTCTTCAATTGTATCTTCATAATCGTGGAGAAAGAGCTCCTTAACCGTTGTAACGCCTAAAAGATGACGTGATTCATCGGTAACGTAGCAGGTGTAAATGGTTTCCTTATCAACGCCTGTTCGCCTTATTCTTTTAAATGCGTCCTCAACAGTCATGCTCTTTTTGAGGTCAACAAACTCAGGCGTCATAATTGAGCCTGCGGAATCGTCAGGATATTTAAGAAGAGCGTTTATTGAACGCCTTGTTTCGCTGTCTGTATTTTTCAGAATACGCTTAACAAGCGTTGCGGGCATCTCCTCAATAATGTCAACGGCGTCGTCTATGTAAAGCTCGTCAAGCACCTCGCGCAGCTCCGTATCCGAAATTTTATGGATAAGCGCTTCCTGCGTGTCAGGGTCAAGCTCAACAAAGGTGTCTGCCGCGTCCTCCTTTGATAAAAGGCGGAAAAACAGCAGGCGCTGGTTATCGGGGAAATCCTCAAGAATTTCAGCAATATCGGCAGGATTAAGCTCGCTGAGAATAGTTTTTATCTGAGGGAGCTCCTTTTTTTCATAATGAGCTTTAATGCTTTCAATAAGCTCCTCTCTGAGTTCAGTCATCTCCATAGATATTGCTCCTTTCGCTTGGGATTTGACAAATCAGCAGAAGAATTCCTCTTCGTCCTCATCGTCAGCTTTAACGGAAATACGCTTTGCCGTGCTTACAATCAGCGCTACAAAGAGAATTCCCAGAATAACCGAGGCAAGAATAATATAAAAAACGGGTTTTCTGTAAAACAGCTCGTCCTCGGCAAGCGTTTTGAGCTCGCCCGAGCGCATAAGCGCTTCAATTTCCTCGGTTGTTTTATCAACTCGCTTAACGCTGAGCTTGTAAAGCCTTGTTTCACCGTTTGAAGCGGTAACTGTTACAGGGATTACAGGCTCCTGGTCAAGCGCAATTTCAATCTCCTCGGGAATATTTACGCTTGCGCTTATATCCTTTGGAACGGCGGTGAGCTTAAGGGTGGTCATATCGCTTGGAATATAAAGCCTGTAGTTTCTGTATTTATCAGAAATTTCGGGGTATACCTCAACGGCGTTGCCCGTAATTTCAAGAAGCGAGTTATTTGATGTTATTTTATATGCGTATGCGTTTGTATAGTTAAAATTGTAAATTGTACTTCCGCTTTCAAACTCAAGGGTTACGCAGATGCCCTTCTGGTGGCGCGCGTCGTCAAGAATATAATTAACAAAAAGTCTGCCCGTTCCGTCAATGTCAAAATCCTCAAGGGTAGGTGAGATTTCGGGATTGTCAAGAGTCAGGTCATATTCATTTATTTCGGGTGAGAATTCGCCCTCAATTTTTGCGTTTTTAAATGAGATTGAAATAAGCGTGGGTACCTGCTGCTCGTTTGCTTCCTGAGCATAGGCGGTAAAGCCCGTCAGGATGAAGCACAGCAAAAAGAGCATAAACAGCTTTTTCATTCTTAGTATCAACTCTTATTCTTCGTATATAATATATCCGCTTATCCTGGTCTTAAGCGCGGAGTTAATTTCCTCTAAATCCTTTTCGGTTGAGATAACGTAAATCTGATTGCTTTTAAGGGCATCAAGCTTTTCTATTTCGCTTTTAAGCCCTTCCTCGTTATATTCGCCGTATTCCTCGCTCCAGCCGTTTACGGTTGCGTTTACCGCTTCAAGAAATACCGCGTCGCCGCCGACCTCGCCTGCAAGCTGCTTTGAAATTGCGGCAAAGCCGTCGTTGTGTCCATCTCTGACGCTCTTCGGCAGGTCCGTTGAGCTGAGAACGAAGATGCGTATTCCGAGGTTATAGCTTTCAATGACTATATCCTTAAGATATTTGATTGCGTCTGCGTTATCGGGGTTAAGGTATCTGTTTCCGTCTGAATCGGTATAAACCTTGTCTCCGTTGTAAACAGCCATATCAGCTGATTTTTTAGCGGCTGCGTTATCCTTGAGGCAGCAGATTCGCGCAATCGGGGTTATCTTTTTTTCGCTGAGAGTTTTGAGCGAATCGTGAAGCTTTTTGGCAGGGTTGCTGATTGCGCCGAAGGTGTCAACGGTTGTGAGATTTGAGGTGTAACCGATAGTTCCGTCCTCACGCTTCAGCTCAAAGGATATGCTCGAAAAGCCCTTTTTTTGAGCTTCATTAATCACCGAAGAAAGCATTAAGGAGTTATCAAGCGCGGCGCTCGGAACGCCGAGCGAGGAGTAGTTAATCTGCGCCTCTGCCGCCTTTCCCGAATCGTTCTTCTGCGTAACCTCTTCCGCCTGCCTTATCGGGTTTGAATGCCTTATCATAAAGGCGTCCGCTCCTATGTATCCAACGCAGATAAGAATAACGCACATAAAAGCGATAAGGATATTCTTCCTTCGCTTTTGAGACTGAGCCTGCTTTTCTCTTGTTGTGCGTCTTTTCTTAGTGCGTTTTTTCATTAATATTACCTTGCCTTTTCAGCGTTATCCCTGAGAAGCGATATGGTTTCGTTCGGCTTTTCTGTTTTAAACACAGCCGAGCCTGCAACGAAAACGTTTGCCCCTGCCTTTGCGGCAATCTTTATTGTTTCGGGGTTTATTCCGCCGTCAACCTCAATGTCTCCCGTGTAGCCGAGAGCTCTGAGCTTTTCAATTTTAGGCATAACGTGTTCCATGAAGCTCTGACCGCCGAAGCCGGGCTCAACTGTCATAACAAGCACCATTGAAAGCTTGTCAAGATAAGGTATAACAACGTCAATTTCCGTGTTCGGCTTAACCGCAACGGCTGCCTTTTTGCCGAGGGAGAGTATTTTGTCAACAGTCTTTTTGATATCGTCGTCGCTTTCAGCGTGGAAGCAGATTATATCAGCCCCTGCCTTTGCAAAATCCTCTGCATATTTCAGCGGCTCGCTTATCATAAGGTGAACGTCAAACGGAATATCGCATACCTTTTTAATGGCGGCAACAACGGGTGAGCCGATTGAGATATTAGGCACAAAATGTCCGTCCATAACGTCAACGTGTATCATATCGGAATCGGAAATTCTCCGTAATTCGCTTTCAAGATTTGCATAATCGCTTGCCAGAATTGACGGCGCTATCTTCATATCCATAAACTTCTCCATTATAATTTAAAATAGTGTAGTTTTGTATATTATACATTTATATTGCAGATAAATCAAGAAATTAATTTATGTATCTTTATGCATTAAAATGAATATTTGTTTGTAATTTTATACAGATATGCGTTAAAAACAGCAATATTATCTAATAGATTATACAAATTTGTGAATATTACTTGCATTTTTATTCATTTGTGATATAATAGCGTCAACATAAAATTTTGGGTAACGTTTTATGAATCAGATTTAAAGGAGTTTTTACTATGGCAAAATCAAAAAAAGACATTAAAAAGGTTGTTCTTGCATATTCGGGAGGGCTTGATACATCAATCATAATCCCGTGGCTTAAGGAAAACTATAACAACTGCGAGGTTATAGCAGTTTCAGGTAACGTAGGTCAGGGAACGGAGCTTGACGGCCTTGAGGAAAAGGCTATTAAAACAGGCGCTTCAAAGCTTTATGTGCTTGATTTAATGGATGAATATGTTGAGGATTATATTTTCCCGTGCCTTAAGGCAGGCGCAATTTATGAGCAGTATCTTTTAGGCACGTCTCACGCACGCCCGATTATTGCAAAGGGTCTTGCTGAAATCGCAAAGAAGGAAGGCGCGGACGCTATCTGCCACGGCTGTACGGGCAAGGGAAACGACCAGGTTCGTTTTGAGCTCACCTTAAAGGCGTTTGCTCCCGAGATGGAGATTATCGCTCCGTGGCGTACCTGGGATATAAAATCGCGTGAGGAAGAAATTGAATACGCTGAGGCGCATAATATTCCTCTTAAGATTAACCGCGAAACGAACTATTCAAAGGATAAAAACGTATGGCATCTCTCTCACGAGGGGCTTGACCTTGAGGACCCGGCAAACGAGCCTCAGTATCTTAAAGAGGGCTTCCTTGAGCTCGGTGTTGCTCCCGAGCAGGCTCCCGATGTTCCTACCTATGTAACTATTCACTTTGAAAAGGGTATTCCAACCGCAATTGACGGCGAGAAAATGAAAGGCCTTGCAATAGTTGAAAAGCTCAACGAGCTCGGCGGAAAGAACGGAATCGGCCTTCTTGATATAGTTGAAAACCGTCTTGTAGGTATGAAGAGCCGCGGCGTTTATGAGACCCCCGGCGGAACAATTCTCTATAAGGCTCACGAGATGCTTGAAATGATTACTCTTGACAAGGAGACCGCTCATTACAAGACCTTAGTTGCACAGAAATACGGCGAGCTTGTTTATAACGGCTTATGGTTCACTCCTCTTCGCGAGGCGCTTGCCGCTTTTGTTGATAAAACACAGGAAACCGTTACGGGCGACGTTAAGCTCAAGCTCTACAAGGGCAACATTATGAACGCGGGTCTCACCTCGCCTTACAGCCTCTATGATGAAAACATCGCCTCCTTCGGAGAGGACGGCGGCGCATACAATCAGGCTGATTCAGCAGGCTTCATCAACCTCTTCGGGCTTTCAATCAAGGTTAAGGCGCTTCTTGACGCGCAGCGCGAGGCAGAGTAATGGGACAGCTTTGGAAAGGGCGGTTCAAAAAGGAACTCGCAAAGGAAACTAACGATTTTAACTCTTCGATTTCATTCGATTGCAGGATGTTTGAAGAGGATATAAAGGGCTCAATTGCTCACGCAACGATGCTCGGCGCAACGGGAATAATTGAAAAGAGCGAGGCTGAAAAAATCACCGCTGAGCTTTCGGATATTCTTGACGATATCAAAAGCGGAAAGCTGAAAATTGATATGGAGGCAGAGGATATTCACACCTTTATTGAGGGCGAGCTGACCTCGCGCCTCGGTCAGACGGGAAAAAGGCTGCACACTGCGCGCTCAAGGAACGACCAGGTTGCGCTTGATATCCGTATGACTCTTAAAAAGGAAATAGCAGAAATTAAGGAGAAGCTAAAGGCGCTTGTAGGCGTTTTGTGCAGCAAGGCTGAGGAGCATACCGAAACTATTATGCCCGGTTACACTCATCTTCAGCGCGCGCAGCCGATAACCTTCGGCCATCACCTTATGGCGTATGCGGCAATGCTTCTTCGCGATATAGACAGGCTTGATGATACGGCGGAGCGTATGAATATGCTTCCGCTCGGATCGGGCGCTCTTGCAGGAACCACCTATCCGCTTGACCGTCAGATGACTGCCGAGCTCCTTGGATTTAACGGCGTTACCCAAAATTCACTTGACGGGGTATCGGACAGGGATTTCTGCATAGAGCTTGCCTCGGCGCTTTCACTTATTATGGTTCACCTTTCACGCTTCAGCGAGGAAATCATAATGTGGTGCTCGTGGGAATTCAAGTTTGTTGAGCTTGACGACGCGTTTTCAACAGGCTCATCTATTATGCCACAGAAGAAAAATCCCGACATTGCGGAGCTCGTTCGCGGAAAAAGCGGCAGAGTTTTCGGAGATTTAACAACGCTTCTGACTGTTATGAAGGGCATTCCCCTCGCTTATAACAAGGATATGCAGGAGGATAAGGAGGCAATCTTTGACGCTGTTGACACTGTTAAAATGTGCCTCAATGCGTTCACACCTATGATTGAAACCATGACGGTGCTTAAAGACAATATGCGCGCCGCGGCGGCAAAGGGCTTCATCAACGCAACTGACTGTGCCGACTATCTCGTCGGCAAGGGGCTTCCGTTCCGCGACGCATATAAGGCAACGGGCGAGCTTGTTGCGCTTTGCATTGACAAGGGACTGACTCTTGAAACGCTTCCTCTTAAAGAATATAAAGCTGTATGTGATTTATTCGACGGCGGAATTTATGACGCAATAAGCCTTGAAAAATGCACGTTTGACCGCAAGGTTGAGGGCGGCCCGTCACCCGAAAGCGTAAAAAAGCAAATCTCAATTGCAAGGTCAAAAATAAACAATTAATTAACAGACGGTTTATCCGTCTGTTTTCTTTTGACAAATGAGTTTAATAGGTATATATTATTTATATGCGTGAAATAGAGTTTAAAATTGATAAGGAAAACGACGGTGTTAAAATCCGCAGCTTTCTGCGCGCTTTCGGCGTTTCATCATCGCTTCTTAAAGCGCTTAAAAATTCCGAAAACGGAATCACCTTAAACGGAGAATTTGCAAGGACTATCGACCCGTTACACACAGGCGATATTTTAATAATCAATATTGAAGAAAACGGCAGTATGCCCTCTCCCGTAAAAATGGATATTGATATAATTTATGAGGACGAGGATATAGTCGTTTTCGATAAGCCGGCGCACATTCCCGTTCACGAGAGCCGTCATCATATCGGGGATACGCTTCAGAATTTTGCCGCGTATCACCTCGGTGAAAACGCAGCCTTTCGCGCTGTTTACAGGCTTGATAACGGAACGAGCGGGCTCGTTCTCGTTGCAAAGAATAAGCTGGTTGCCGCCAAGATGGCAAGGAATATAAAAAAGGATTATTATGCGATTGTAAGCGGAATAATAACCGAGGGTGCAACGGTTGACCTTCCAATTATCCGCTGCGGCGACAGCATAATAAAGCGTATGGTATCAGTCGGCGGCGAACGCGCTGTTACACACTTTGAGCCGATAAGCGTTAAGGACGGCAACACGCTTATTAAGCTAAATCTTGAAACGGGGCGCACTCATCAGATAAGAGTTCACCTCAGCCATTTGGGTCATCCGCTTATCGGAGACACGCTCTACGGCACGCCTGACGAAAGAATATCCCACCAGGCTCTGCACTGCAAGGATATTTATTTTACGCACCCGATAACAAACGAGGAAATGCACCTTTCGTGCGATTTTCCTGATGATATGAAGGAGATAATATAATGCCTGCTTTCGGTACACATTACATATTTTTTGAAGAGATGAAGGATAAAATTGAAGAGGAGTTCGGCTATAAGCTGAACGTCGGAGTTGCGGGAGTCGGAACTCAGGGGCCCGATATTTTTCTTTTTCACAGACTCTGGCCGCCTGTAACTATCTACAAAGCGCTTTTCGGCACTGCTTCCCTTATTCACAAAAGCAAGCCTGCTCCGCTTTTTGAAGCGTTTGCAGAGTATCTTGAAAGAAGCGAAAACAAGGATATTGCAAAGTCATATATTTACGGCTTCATCCTCCACTATGCGCTTGACAGAAACTGCCATCCATATGTTTATGCGTTCCAGAATCAGATTACTGATGAAAACAGGAAGATTCACTCGCTTGCGGCACACAATCAGGTTGAGCACGCTGTTGACACGTATCTTCTTTACCACCGGGACGGAATTTATCCGCCCTCGCTTTTTAACCCCGATGAAACCTTTACAGATGATGATAAAGAGCTGTGGGAAATCGCAAGGCTTATGCATTTTGTTATTATGAAATGCCATAATAAGGATGTTCCCCAAAGCGAGATAGTTAAAGCGATAACGGATACGGCAAAGCTGCAGTCAACTCTTGCGGACAAAAAGGGAACGGCAACAAGAATTGCTCATATGATTGAAACACCGCTCGGCCCCGTTTCTGGATATTTCAAATTATCTGCTTCAATTAAGCCGAAGGACTTGGAACTTGCGGATAAATATGCTAATATAAGACATAAGCAGTGGACCTCGCCTTACTCCCACGAGACGAGCACGAAGAGCTTTGAGGAGCTTTTTGAAGCGGCAAAGCCCGACGCAATTGAGCTCATCAAGGGCTTTAACGAAATCTGCAAGGGCACCAAAAGCGGCTACGAGGTAACGCAGAACATATCATTTCTGACAGGATTGGAGGTAACAGAATAATGAAAGCTACACCGAGTGCACAAATCAATTTTGAAATCCTTAAAAAGGGCATTTATATCAGTAAAATTGACGGCGATATCACAACATATGATATCCGTATGAAAACTCCGAACAGCGGAGACTATCTTACTAACTCCGCGCTTCATACAATTGAGCATATTTTCAGGGCGTATATTGAAAAAACAGAATTCGCAGACAGCATTGTTTATTTCGGACCTATGGGCTCAAGAACAGGCTTTTACTTAATCACAAGAAGGCTGACTGATAATTATTCAATTGAGCTTATCAAGGAGGTTTTCGGGCATATTGCGGAATTCTGGGGAAGAATCCCGAAGGCTTCTCCTAAGGATTGCGCAAATTGCCTTGAGCACAATCTTCCTCAGGCAAAGGAAGAGGCAAAGGAATTCCTTGAGGTTATCAAGAACTGGACTAAAGAGGATTTGGAATATCCCGTTGCAACTGAAGAGGAATAAAAATCGGGGCACAGCCCCGATTTTTTTAATATTCAACCAACGGTATGTTTACTTTTCAGCATTTTTGTTGTACTATTCAGACGGAGGTGAGAAAATGGACCAGATTAAAATCGGAAATTTTATTGCTTCACTGAGAAAGGAGCAGGGTTTAACACAGGCTCAGCTTGCCGAAATGCTCGGTATTACCGACAGAGCTGTTTCAAAATGGGAGAGGGGAAGGTCCCTGCCCGATTCCTCACTTATGCTTGAGCTATGTGAAATCCTCAAAATCAACGTCAATGAGCTGCTTAGCGGAGAAAGGCTTGATAATATGGATAGTTACAACGAAAATCTTGAAAAGAACCTGATTGAAATGACAAAGCAGAAGGAGGAAAGCGACAGAAAAATGCTTCGCCTTGAATGGGTGATAGGCTTTTCGTCATCCGCCACGTTTATGATACTGATTTTTTCTGCCTCGTTTATTACAATGCCCGGTTGGGTGAGAGTGCTTTTAATATCGTCAGCGCTTTTGATATTTGCTGTTGGTATGGTATCCGCTCTTAGCATTGAACAGACGGCAGGCTATTACGAATGCCAGCACTGCCATCATAAATATGTGCCGAAATTTATGCCCGTGTTTCTTGCAATGCATATGGGAAGAACGAGATATATGAAATGCCCTAAGTGCAAAAAACGCTCCTGGCAGAAAAAGGTAATAAACAAATAAAGAAAGCCGTGTTTTACACGGCTTTTAATTATGAATTTATCAGATTGTATATTCTCGTCTGGTCCTGCTGGAAGCGGCGCTGCGAAATCATCATAACGAGAACATCGCCCTCTCTGATAACCGTATCTCCCTTAGGAGTTATCGGAGTTTCGTTTCGGTCAATTGAAACAATCAGGCAGTGCTTGCCCCAGTCAATTTCCGAAACCTTCTTACCGTCAATGCTGCTGCCGACGGGAACAACAAAGGTCTGAAGCACCTTTTCGTGCGATTTTGTATTAATGCTCGGTGAATCCGTTTTTTCAACAGCCTTCTCAAAAAGGATTGAATAAAACGGAGCGGTTCCGATTAAGTTTGCAACTGCATATGAGGTCAGGCTGACAACAGCAAGCGGCAGCAGGGAATTCATATTTCCCGTAAGCTCAAAAACAAGAATTATTCCCGTAAGCGGAGCGCGCACGATAGAGGCGAAAAGCGCCGCCATACCTGCAATTACAAAATCCTGCCTTAAATCGGGGCTGATTCCCAAAAAGTCGATTGAAAGGTCTCCGCAGATTGCGCCGAGATATGCTCCGAGAATACAAAGCGGGTAAAGCGTTCCTCCCGGTGCGCCCGAAGCAAAGCAGAAGGCGCCGAAGAGGAATTTGCATATAAACAGAATTATGAGCATTTTGAGGCTCGGGTTATCGTTCATCAAAAGCGAGGTCATTCTGTGACCGCCGCAGAGAATCTGAGGCATAACCAAGCCAACAATGCCGCTTATGAGAAAGACAAATCCCATTTTGACGGGCTCGGGAATTCCCTTAATGCTCTTGAATAATTTCTGCGCTTTAATCATAAAGACATTGTAAAACGTTCCGAAAACTCCGAAGAGCGCGCCCATAAGAATTACAAGGGGATATAGCTTCAGCGAAAACGGCTCGGCGTCGTAATGAAAAATTGTATCCTGGCCGAAGAAGATTTTTGAAATGAAATCTGCAACAACGGTTGCAACAATTCCCATACACATTATCGAGCGGTCAAGCCCGTGATGTATTTCCTCAAAAATGAACATCGTTCCCGCAATCGGAGCGTTGAACGCCGCGCTCATACCTGCGCCTGCGCCGCAGCTCGTCATTCTTATTTCCGATGTTCTGTCAGATTTTGTGAGCCTTGCCGCTCCTTTTCCGCCCATTCCGCCAAGCTGAACGGAGGGACCCTCTCGCCCGAGCGAAAGCCCGCTGAAAACGGAGAGCGTTCCGCCGATTATTTTTGCGGCGCTGACTCTCCACCAATTAAGCGAAAAGTATCCGCGGACGTCGCCCGTAGTCTGCGGAATGCCTGAGCCTGCGGCGTCAGGCTCCCATTTATTTATATAGGAAACAATAACTCCTATAAGAGTTACAAGAATAAGCCACAGAGCAATTTTAAGCGGGCTGCCGCTTACGATTTCGTGAACTTTGTCTATTCCGTTTTCGGCAACCTGAAGAAGAAAACGGTAGAGAACGCAAATAAGACCGGACGCAACACCGACCTCCGCTCCGCGGATTATAAGGTATATGCTCTCGGTCCTTTTGAATTCAATTTTTCTTATTGTCGTTTTCTCTTTGTTCTGCATTTTTATTTAATAAATTTTAGTCAAATAATACTGTGCTGAAATAGCGCTCGCCTGTATCGGGTAAAACGGTTACAACAGTTTTGCCCTTGCCGAGCCTTTTTGCAAGCTTAAGCGCCGCGGCAACGTTTGAGCCGCTTGAAATTCCGCACATAATTCCTTCCTCGCTTGCAAGGCGGCGCGCGGTTTCAATTGCTTCGCTGTCTGAAACAACGCAGATATGGTCATATATGTTTACGTTGAGATTTTCGGGGATAAGCCCGTCGCCTATTCCCATCTGAAGGTGTGTTCCCACAGCGCCTCCGCTGAGAATAGCGGCGTTTGACGGCTCAACCGCCCAGATTTTAATTGCGGGGTTCTGCCTTTTAAGCACCTCGCCTATACCGCTGATTGTTCCGCCTGTGCCGACTCCGCTGCAAAAGCCGTCAATATCTCCGTTGACCTG
>CAMOWP010000011.1 GCA_946628455.1 uncultured Clostridia bacterium
CGCCGAGCACCTCGGCAATCCAGCTTGCGCTGTCAACAAACCAGTCTCCGCCCTTGATGATGAGCGCGAGGCCGACCACAAACAAAATCGCCGTAAGCCATACGGGAGCTCCGCCGAAAAAGCTTTCAATAAATTCCATTAAATCACCCTATTTAAATTTATTCCAAAATTTACTATACATTACTTATAAAGCTTTGTCAAATAAAATATAGTTTATAAATGATAATTTACAAGGCCTAATAATTGTGCTATAATTTAGCAGAGGTGAAAATATATGAAGATTTGCGTTTTCGGCGCAGCAAGCAAAACTATTGACGATAAATATATCAGCGCAGTTGAAGAAATGGGCGAATATCTTGCCAAAAGAGGGCATAATCTTGTTTTCGGTGCAGGCTGCACAGGCTCAATGGGCGCGGCTGCAAGAGGCTTCAAAAAGGGCGGCGGAAAAATCCACGGCGTCGTTCCCTCCTTCTTCAGGGGCGAGCTCAGCGATTTTGTTAACTGGCAGTGCGACGAGCTTACTGAAACTGAAACTATGCGCGAAAGAAAAGCGATTATGGAGGATGAAGCAGATTCGTTTATAATAACCCCGGGCGGCATAGGCACGTTTGAGGAATTATTTGAAATCCTTACCTTAAAGCAGCTCGGGCAGCACAGAAAGCCCATTGCAATTTATAATATCGGCGGTTACTATGATAAGCTCAGCGAGCTTATTGAATACTCAATTGAAACCCGTTTCATCAAACCCCAGTGCAGAGCAACCTATAAATTCTTTAACAGCCTTGACGGTATGGCTGAATACCTTGAAAATGACGATATGGAGGGCTTAACTGTTTCGGATATGAAATAACAGTAAGCAGGGAATATGAAAAAGCTTTTATGCATTTTACTATCAGCCGCGCTTCTTTTCAGCTTCGCGGCTTGCAAGGCGGATAAAAATGGCGAAAGCTCCGCTTCGGGCTCCGCCGTGAGCGAAGGCGAAAACGCTGCAAGCAGTGGCAAAAAAGACGGTGAAAATGAAAAAAACGCCTCTGAGGGCGGCGAAAGCTCCGAGGTTAAAATCAGCGTTCTTGCGGATAAAGAGGAGTTTACTCTCGGCGAAATCAAGGATAACAATTATTATAATAAAAGCGCAGGCTTTCAGATTACCGACCTCGGCGAAAAATGGTCTCAGACCTCGCCGCGGCAGATTGCGCAAATCTATGACAGCGGCATCGATTCCGCAACGGGTAAGGCGTATTCAACCGACAGCGTAGACGGAAGCCAGAGCTATCTTTACGATGTTATGTATACTAACGAGGATACTAACGAGGTTATAAGCGTATCCCTCCTTGAATCAGAAAGCGAGGACGGCCTCAGCGATGAAATCCCTATGGGCGAGGGAACTGACGATATAGACGGCTTTTCAGACGAGGAGGAGCTCACCTATCTTTCCGTTGCGGGAAGAAGGCTCTCCTGCAAAAAGGTCAGCTACGTCAGGAAAAAAGGCGCTGTCAAAATCCCCAACCTGACCGAATACGAGGTGTATATGATGTCCTCAAGCTTTAAGCAGGTGGTCAAGATTGTTATAGTCTGCTTTGATGACCAGACTGATGTTGAGGATATCTTAAAGCATTTCAGCAAAGTATAATTAAGAATTATATTTGCATATTTAAAATGTAAAAGTATAAAAAACGCTCGAAGTAAGACGTCAACAGAAAATTAATGACAAATTGATTGAAGTGTGCTATAATAGCTTATAGACATTAGTCGAATAGTGAAGGAGGAAAGAATATGCTGCTCTTTTTAGCGTTGCTTGTTGTTGACGTTTTCGTCGGAATTGTTTATGCAAAAAAAGGTCATCCGAAGGTTGATATGACTGCGCTCGGGCTTAAAATGCTCGCTTCTGCAATCTTCGTTTTTAACGGGCTTTATCTTTATCTCAATTCGCATAGGAGCGAATACGGACGGCTTATCATAATAGGACTTGTGCTTGGCTTTATCGGCGACGCGCTTCTGTCCTTTGACCCGTTTATCAAAAAGAATCAGTACGAGCAGCGCAATATGATTATCGTAACCGTAATCGGCGCGGCGGCGTTCCTTGCAGGGCATATAGTTTATATTGTTGCGTTTATAAAAGCGATGATAGCAAAGGACGCGTTCAACGCCGTTGTTTACGCAGTTTCGCTTGTGATAATTGCAGTTATAACCGTAACGGTTAAAACGAAGCTTAAGCTCAAGCTCAAAAAGCTCCTCGTTCCGTTTATAATCTATTCGCTCGGGCTCGCCTCAATGGCTTCCTTCGCAATTTCGCTTGCCGTTAACGCGTTTTCGGGAGAGCTTGCAAAGCAGGCGGTTCTCTTTATCGGACCCGTTCTCTTTATGATATCAGACGCGTCGCTCGGTATGAAGTTTTCAGACAGAGAGCGCTTCGGCTCGCTTAAAATCAGATATGTAACGCTTATAACCTATTACACCGCGCAGATGTTAATCGGCTACACAATTTCATTTGTTTAAACAATTATTATCCGAAGGAAAAATCCTTCGGATTTTGTATTTTTATGTTGATTAAACTATATAAAAATATTATAATAAAATTATATATAGCACAGCGGAGGAAACGCTTATGAAAAAGAAGATTTACACAGTTGCAACCTCTCATCTTGACACAATCTGGTCGTGGGATTTTGAAACGACAACGAGCAAGTATATTTACAACACGCTTGTTGAAAATTTTGCGCTGCTTAAAAAGTACCCCAGCTATGTGTTCTCCTTTGAAGGCTCTTACAGATATGAGCTTATGGAAGAGTATTACCCCAAGCTTTTTGAGGACCTCAAAGCCTATATCAGGGACGGAAGATGGAACGTTACAGGCTCTGCGTTTGAAAACGGAGATGTTAACTGTCCGTCGCCCGAGGCGCTTTTCAGAAATATTCTCATAGGCAATTCGTATTTTGATGAAAAATTCGGTAAGCGTTCCTGCGATATTTTCCTTCCCGATTGCTTCGGCTTCGGTTGGGCGCTCCCGAGTATTGCTCACCATGCGCACCTCAAGGGCTTTACAACTCAGAAGCTCCCGTGGGGCTGCGCTTACGGAACTCCGTTCGACCTCGGCAAATGGTACGGTGTTGACGGGGAATATATCTACGCTTCCCTGAATCCGGGCTCGTATAACTTTACCTTCTCTCAGCTTCGTGACTGGGATTTCATTCAGGATAAGCTTAAGAAAAACGAGGAATACGGGCTTGACTGGACCTATGTTTTCCACGGCACGGGAGACCGCGGCGGCTCGCCTACGGAAGCAACAGTAAAATACGTTGACGATGAAATTAAGAAAAATGACGATAGCGATATTGAAATTATCGCCGCTCCCGCCGATAAGATTTTCAGGGATATGGACGAAAAGCTTCCCGAGGAGGTTAAGGAAAAGCTTCCGAAATGGGAGACCGAGCTCGTTATGCAGAATCACGGAGTCGGCGGCTACACCTCAAGAGCTATCGGCAAGCGCTGGAACGCAAAATGCCAGGAGCTTGCGGATATGGCGGAGCGCTTTTCGGTTATGAGCTCCTTCTTCGGCGCGGCCGATTATAACGAGGAGGTAATCGAAAAATGCTGGAAGCGCGCAATCGCTCACCAGTTCCACGACGATACCCCCGGCACCTCCGTTCAGCGCGCTTACAGAAGAAGCTGGAACGATTACGCAATGAGCATAAATCAGCTCGGCGGCGAAATTGAAGCAGCCCTTGCTCCGCTCACTCCGCTTATGGAATCGGGCTTCTGCGCAGGCACTCCCGTTATGGTGGCAAACCCCGTTGAGGCACGCCGCAAAAGCGCCGTAACAATCAGGCTCAGAGGAATAAAGGAAAACCACGTCAGAGTTTTTGATGATTCAAAAAAAGAGGTTCCGTCACAGATTTTAAGTGATGTTGACGGCGTTAAGGAAATCCTTTTTATCGCTGACGTTCCTTCTCTCGGTATGCGCGTTTACGACGTAAGAGGAAGCAAGCACCCGAGCGAGGTTAAAACAAGCCTTAAAATCGGCGAAACAACTCTTGAAAATCAGAAATACATTGTAACAGTAAATAAGGCAGGCAATATCTCCTCAATAGTTGATAAGCAGGACGGCGACAGAGAGCTTCTCAAAAAGCCGATTGTCCTTGCGCTCTTTAACTACACAGGCTCAAAGGAATGGCCTGCGTGGGAAATGAACTACGAAGAGGCAAATAAGGAGCCTGACAGAACTCCTGATTTAACCTCCTTCAAGCTTGTTGAAAGAGGTCCTGCAAGGATTTCCTTCGAGGTTATTCAGAAGGATAATAAGAGCGAATTCAAAACGTATATCTGCCTTACCGAGGGCTGCGAATACGTTGAGGTTTACAGCGAAATTGAATGGCAGAGTATGAGAACGCTTCTTAAAAACCGCTTCTGCTTCAACGCTGAAAACGAAAAGGCGTCCTTTGACCTCGGTCTCGGCATAATCGAAAGAGAGAATATGAACGAAAAGCTCTTTGAGGTGCCTGCTCAGAAATGGGCTGATATAACAGACAAGAGCGGAGATTTCGGCGTTTCCGTTTTCAGCGAATGTAAGCACGGCTGGGATAAGTTTGATGATAACACTTTAAGGCTTACCGTTCTTCATACTCCTAAGAAGAATTACAGAATCGACTCAATGCAGTCTATGATGGATTTAGGTCTCAACCTTTATTCCTATGCAGTTTATTCACACAAGGGAAAGGTCGGCGAGGATACTCAGCTTCAGTCAAAGCTTTATACATACCCGCTTACGGCAGTCAGCCTTAAAAAGCATAAGGGCGCGCTCGGAACGTCATATTCCTTCGGCGGCGGCTCTGACAGCGACGTTATAATCCGCTGTCTCAAGAAGAAGCACCACTCCGATTCTGACGAATTCGTTGTCCGCTTCAACGAAGCTGCAGGCAAGGCTGTAAAGGATTTTAGCTTTACACTCGGAGAGGGAATCGAAGCCGCTCAGGAAATCTGGGCAAGCGAGGAATACAGAGGCGAGGCAACCGTTAAGGACGGAAAAATCGTCTGCGATTTCAAGCCGTTTGAAGTTAAGTCCTTCTGCTTCACTCTTAAAAACAGCGAGGTTAAGGCGAGAAAGCCCGTTTCAACTCCGCTTGAAATTGAAGCAAACGGCGACACCGATTACATCCCCGAAGTTCTCAGACGTGATGAAATCAACGTTTACGGAATAAAGTTTAAATTAAACGGCAAGGAAATGGTTGCCGACGGTCAGACAATCGAGGTCAAGGACGGAAAGCGCGTTGCGCTTCTCTGCACCAATTTCAGAGGCAACGATTTTGTAAATAACGCCTACGAGGCATATGCCCGCTGGGATTTATACGATTTCGGCGAAACTGCCTATATCAAGGACGGCAGGCTCGGCTATGAGTTTACTCACTGTCTTGACCAAAACGGCAAGGTGCAGTTTGCAAAGGGGCTTTATTTCTGGATTAAAATTCTTGATGAAACAACCGAGCTTCCCGTTGACAGCGATATAGCAATTATTGCCGCAACGGAAATTGAAGCGCCCGTTTCAAGGCTGCTTACTCCGCTTGAGGACAGAATCAAAAACAACAGAGAGTTCACCTTCAAAAAGAGCTTTAAGGAAAAGCTCTGGTATTTCACCTCAAAGCTTGTATGGAATATCAACGATAAGGATGATTTTATCCGCCATAACAACAACGGCAAAAACGGTAAACGTATCGAGCAGCCGAAAAAGAATTTCAGCACTAAAACATTTGACTAAGAAAGCAAAACAAACTTGAAAAAAGACTATTTAAAAATGATGAGGGAAGGCGAGGAGCTAAGCACAAAAAGCCTTCTCTCAATGACAGTCAGGCTCAGCATTCCGACTGTAATTGCAAGGCTGTCGTTTATAGTTATGGAGTATTTTGACGCGGCAATGGTCGGAAGGCTCGGCGGTAACGCAACTGCCTCAATCGGTCTTGTGGCGTCAAGCACCTGGCTTTTCGGCGGGCTTTGCTCCGCGGTGTGTATGGGCTTTTCCGTTCAGGCGGCACAGGCAATCGGCGCTAAGGATAATAAAGGCGCAAGGCTACTTATGAAGCATGGCTTCCTTTTCGGCATACTCTTTGCACTCGTGCTTTCGTGTGCGGGAGCGGCAGTTCATTCAGCGCTTCCCGTCTGGCTTAAGGGCGACGGCGCAATTTTAAAGGACGCCTCAGCGTATTTTCTGATTTTCTCGCTGTTTCTTCCGTTTCAGATGTTTAACGAAACGGCTGTGGGAATGCTTCAGAGCAGCGGAAATATGAAGGTTCCGGGAATACTCGCTTCGCTGATGTGCGTGTTCAATATTTTCTATAATTATGCTTTTATTTATAAATTCTCACTCGGAGTTGCGGGCGCGGCGCTCGGAACTGCGCTTGCGGAAATAACAGTCGCACTGCCAATGGCGTATTTTCTCTTCGTTAAATCGCCTGAGCTTCACCTCAGAAAGGGAGAGTGCTTTTCGTTCAACAGAGCCAATATTAAAAGAGCGGTTAAAATATCCCTTCCCGTGGGCTTTGAGCAGGCGGTTATGTGCAGCGCGTATATTATGTCAACAAGAATCATCGCTCCGCTCGGCGCCGTTGCCGTTGCCGCTCATTCGCTTTCGGTAACGGCGGAGAGCATTTGCTATATGCCTGGCTACGGAATAGGCACCGCCTCAACAACAATGATAGGGCAAAGCATCGGCGCAAAAAGATATGACCTCACAAGGCGGCTGTCCGTAATCCCCGTGCTGTCCGGTATGGCGATAATGGGCGTTACGGGAGCGCTGATGTATGCCTTCGCTCCGCTGATGATGAGCTTTCTCACTCCCGTTGAGGAAATAAAAAATCTCGGCGTTCAGGTGCTGAGAATTGAGGTTTTTGCAGAGCCGATGTACGCCGCTTCAATAGTAGCGCTCGGCGTGTTCAGGGGTATGGGCGACACCCTTGCTCCCAGCCTTATGAATCTTTTCAGTATGTGGGCGGTGAGAATTCCGCTTTCAGCCCTGCTTGCCTCAAGGCTCGGGCTTAAGGGCGCGTGGATAGCTATGGCTCTTGAACTTTGCTTCAGGGGAATGATATTTATAATCAGGCTTTATAAAAAAACGGTTAAGGAAAACGCTTATGAATCTGAAACTCAAAATGAAACCTGAAGAAAACTGGGCAACAACCAATAACGGCTTTCCGCTTTTTGACGAGAGCGTTGAAAAATACCTCAGCGTTCTGCCTTCACAGGCACAGGCTCAGAAGGCTGATAAACCCTTTTACTGCTTCATTCATTACGGAATGAACACCGCAACGGGCAGGGAATGGGGAAACGCCGCCGAAACTGTTGACGATTTTGACATAACAAAATTCAGGCCGAAGCAGTGGATAAAGGCTATTAAAGCCTCGGGCGCAACGGGCGTTATCCTCACCTGCAAGCACCACGACGGCTTCTGCCTGTGGGCTACGGGCACAACTGATTTCAACGTTATGAACACTAAACTGAATCAGGATGTCGTCTGGGCTGTCAAGGAGGCGTGCAAGGCTGAGGGGCTTGATTTCGGGATTTATATTTCACCCTGGGATATGCACGAGAAAACTTATGTAACCCCTGCTTATAACGATTTTTTCTGCCGCCAGCTCACGGAGCTTCTCACAAAGTACGGCGAGATATTCGAGGTCTGGTTTGACGGTGCAAAGGGCGCTGAGGCAAAGGCGTTTACTTACGATTGGGAAAGATATTACCGCCTTGTAAAATCGCTTCAGCCAAACGCAAATATCGCAATCTGCGGCCCTGATATACGCTGGGTAGGCAACGAGGCGGGTAAGGCGAGAAAAAGCGAATACTGCGTAGTTCCCGAAGCGCTGACAAAGGCTGAAACAATTGAAAAGAATTCTCAGCACGCAGAAAATAAAAGCGTTGATTCGCTGCCGAAATCCTCAGACGAGGACCTCGGCTCAAGGGAGCTGCTTTCAAAATATGAGAGCCTGAGCTGGTATCCCGCGGAGGTTGACGTTTCAATCAGAAAGGGCTGGTTTTTCCCGGGCGGCGGCAAGGTCAAAAGCGCAAAAAGGCTGTTTGATATTTACCTCAATTCAGTCGGCAACAACAGCTTTCTTCTGCTTAACGTTCCGCCGAATAAAAAGGGCGTAATCGCCCGCAAGGACAAAAAACGCCTCAGGCAGCTCGGCAAAAAAATCAGCGCGCTTTATGCCTCTCCCGTTCTGTCTCAGAATTTCGGCTTTTTAAAAAGCGAAACTGACGGCGCGGTTGAGTTTAAATTCGATTCGCCCAAGAATATAAAGTACGTTATCCTGCGCGAGGATATAACGAAGGGTCAGCGCGTTGAAAAATTCGACGTTTACTTTGAAAAGGCAAACGGAAAGTATAAAAAGGGCTGCTCCGGAACTGTAATCGGAATGAGAAAAATTCTTCCCGTCAAGGGTAAATTCCGCTCCGCAATTTTAGTTGTAAGGCAGTCGCGCGGAGTGCCCTGCTTTAAAGAGATTGGCTTTTATGAATAAATACTCTTGAAATTTATAATGCTATTTGATATATTACTTTATAGACTGTTTAATAATAATTAAAGAGGAGCAGATATGTTCGGTCAGAAGAAGAATGTAAAAGGCTTAAATATTATTATCGTAGGCTGCGGCAGAGTAGGCGCAACGCTTGTTGAGCAGCTCACCCAGGAAGGCCACGATATAACGATTATTGATAAGGACGCAAAAAAGGTCAGCGAGCTGTGCGATTTGTACGATATTATGGGAATAGTCGGCAACGGCGCCTCCTTCGGAGTACAGATTGACGCAGGCATTAAGGACGCTAACCTTATTATCGCCGTAACCGAATCGGACGAGCTCAACCTCCTTTGCTGTACCGTTGCAAAGAGAGTCGGCGACTGCGCGGCAATTGCCAGAGTGCGCGACCCTGATTATTCAATTGAAATCGGCTACCTGCGCGAAAAGCTCGGGCTTGCAATGATTATCAACCCTGAGCTTGAGGCTTCAAGGGAGATGTCAAGAATACTCTGTATGCCGACCGCCCTTGAGGTTGACACCTTTGCCCACGGCCAGGCTGAGCACATCAAGTTCAAGGTTAAAAGCGGCAGTATGCTTGATAATATGAGCCTGCGTGAAATCGGCTCAAAAACCGAGGGCGTTCTCATCTGTGCTGTTGAAAGGGGCGGTAAAATCTATATCCCCAAGGGCGATTTTACCATCAAGGCGGGAGACTTTGTTTCCTTCGTTGCAACAAGAAGAATGGCGCGTAATTTCTTCAAGACCATCGGCTCAAAAATCCACCAGGTTAAAAACACGCTTATCGCAGGCGGCGGTACCTCGGCGTATTACCTTGCAAGGCAGCTTACGCACGTGGGCATTGACGTCAAGATTATTGAAAGAGACCCCGAGCGCTGTGAAAAGCTCGGCGAGCTCCTTCCGAAGGCGATAATTATAAACGGCGACGCTACTGACGAGGACCTTTTAATTGAAGAGGGAATTGAAAGCGTTGAATCCTTCGTTCCGCTTACGGGAAGCGATGAGGAGAATATCCTTCTCACCCTTTACGCAAAGCGCGTTTCCAAAAAGGATGCAAAGGTTATAACAAAGATTAACAGAATCACGTTTGACGACGTTATAAATCACCTCGATTTAGGCTCGGTTATCTATCCGAGATATATAACCGCCGAAGCAATTATCGCTTACGTAAGAGCTAAAAGCGCTTCGCGTTCAAGCAACATTGAAACACTTTCTTATATGTTTGAGCAGCGCGTTGAGGCTATTGAATTCAACATTGAGCAGAGTTATAAAAATCTGACAAATATTCCGCTTATGAGCCTTGATATAAGGGAGGACGTTCTTATCGCGTTCATCAACCGTCACGGTAAAATCATCATCCCGTCAGGCCAGGATAAAATTATGCCGGGCGACACGGTTATGATTGTTACAACTCACTCAGGCTTTGTAAACATAAGTGAAATATTAGAAAAGTAAGAAAAGTATCAAGCTATGAATTTACCTATTATCCGCAGAATAATTGGATATGTTTTAATCTTAGAGGCGCTGCTTATGCTCGCGCCTCCTATAGCCGCGCTTATTTATCATGAGGAGGAGGGCTATGCTTATATAATCACAGCCTCAATCTGTATGATTTGCGGCGGTCTGCTTGCGCTGAAAAAGCCAAAAACGCAGGTTTTCTATTTAAAAGAGGGCTGCGTTGCAACGGCGCTTTCGTGGATAGTGCTTTCTCTGTTCGGCTGCCTTCCGTTTATTATTACAAAGGAAATTCCGAATTTTGTTGACGCGCTTTTTGAAACCGCCTCGGGCTTTTCAACAACGGGCTCAACCATTCTTGATAACGTTGAAGCGCTTTCCCACACCTCGCTTATGTGGCGAAGCTTAACTCACTGGATAGGCGGTATGGGCGTTCTCGTTTTCATTATGGCGGTAGTTCCGCTTTCGGGCGGCTCAAACATAAATCTTATGAGGGCAGAGAGCCCCGGCCCGTCAGTCGGCAAGCTCGTTCCCAAAATGAAAGAAACCGCAAGGCTGCTCTATATTATCTATATTGTTTTCACAGTTCTTGAATTCGTGTTCCTCGCTCTCGGTAAAATGCCTATCTTTGACGCGTTTTGTACCGCTGTCGGAACAGCGGGTACGGGCGGCTTCGGCGTAAGGGGAGACTCCATTGCCTCGTATACTCCTTACGTTCAGTGGGTAGTAACGGTGTTTATGGTGCTCTTCGGAGTTAACTTTAACCTTTACTATTTCCTTCTGCTTCGCCAGTTCAGAAAGGCGTATGCAATTGAAGAGGTAAGAATGTATTTGGGAATGCTCGTCGGCGGTACCGCAATAGTCGTTCTCAACACTATGCATCTCTATTCCTCCGTTTCCGAGAACATCAGAACAGCCGCATTCCAGGCAGCGTCTCTGACGACCTCAACAGGCTTTACAACTATTGATTACGATAGTTTCCCGACCCTGTCAAAAACCTTATTCTTCCTGATGATGCTCATAGGCGCTTGCTCGGGAAGCACAGGCGGCGGCACGAAGATTTCGCGCTGGATTATTTTGGGCAAATCCTTCGTTGCTGAGATTCATTCGTATCTTCACCCGAAGAGCGTCAAGAAGCTTAAGATGGACGGAAACTCGCTTGATAAGAGCATTGTCCGTTCAACGAGTATGTATTTCTTTGCATTCGCCGTTATCTTCATTGTTTCGCTTCTCATCGTCTCAATTGAGGGTTATGATTTTACAACGAATTTCGCGGCGGTTCTCGCAACGATTAATAATATCGGACCGGGTATGAATATGTCAGGTCCTTCGGAAAGCTTCAGTTTCTTCTCTCCGCTTTCAAAGCTCGTGTTTATCTTTGACATGCTCGCAGGAAGACTTGAGCTGTTCCCGTTCCTGATGCTTATGACTCCAAACGTTTGGAAAAGAAGATAATTTAAAAATTATGAATAAATCACCTGTAAATGCAAACGCTGTTTACAGGTGATTTTTTATGCTTTTGATGTGCCTTAAGGCTTT
The DNA here is from genome assembly GCA_946628455.1 of uncultured Clostridia bacterium. Lineage (GTDB taxonomy): Bacteria > Bacillota > Clostridia > Oscillospirales > Acutalibacteraceae > Eubacterium_R. Next base: position 11,514 of record CAMOWP010000011.1, read on the forward strand.
TCTCGTCGGCGGAGTAATCTGCGTTATCGGTCAGCTTCTGATTGATATAACCAAGATGACTCCCGCAAGAATTCTTGTAACCTTCGTGTGCACGGGAGTTATCCTCGGCGCGCTCGGGATTTATGATAAAATTATTGATTTTGCAGGCGCGGGCGCTATGATTCCGCTTACGGGCTTCGGCAGTGCGCTCGCAAAGGGAACAAGAGAAGCGATAAACGAAAACGGTCTTATGGGAGTTCTTACAGGTCCGCTTACAGCTATGGCAGGCGGCGTAACCGTTGCCGTGCTTTCAGGCCTCGCAGTCGCTCTCGTAACAAAACCAAAGGATAAGTAAGGGATAGCTATGTCAATTTCAAAGGATGATTATTCAAAAATGACGGATAAGGCGAGCCCGAATTCGCCTGTAGTGATGAACTGCGTTAAAGCGTTCGTTTTCGGAGGCGGCATCTGCCTTTTCGCTCAGCTTTTAAACACGCTGTTTATCAGCCTCGGTCTCGGCGATAAGGAGTGGAAGCTCCTAACCTCATCGGTAATTATTGTTATAACGGCAATTCTTACGGGCGTTGGCGTTTACGATAAAATTGCGCGCCACGCAGGCGCAGGGTGCATTGTTCCGATTTCGGGCTTTGCAAACTCAGTTGTCGCGCCAGCGCTCGAATTTCAGCACGAGGGTTACGTCCTCGGCACCGCCGCGCAGATGTTCAGTATTGCAGGCCCCGTAATAGTCTACGGCACCGCAACAAGCGTAATTTACGGCTTCATATACTTTTTGGTGACAAAATAAAAGCAGGGATAACCCTGCTTTTATTATTTACTGTTCATGAATTATATGTGTGTTTTTATAAATCTGTTGGTCAAAGATTTCAATTCCCCAGCCAACCTCATATTCTGTGTCATTTTCGTTTTCATCCGGTTCGGATAATCTGTGATATTTGATAACTGTATATACTACCGAACCGTAACCTTTAGAACCGCCGTCCATTATTAATACGGATCTGTACGGAGCAAGTATAACAATTGCCAAAATTACAGATATAATAATTATTGCTTTCTTTTTCTTACTCATAACTATCTTCCTTTTATAATTATTCAGTAACAGTTTTGTTTTCCTTGCGTTTTTTTTGATTTGCTTATTCCAAGCGCGGTAACTGCCGCGCCGAGCGCTAAACCTGCGCCGCCCGTAAGAGCGAGAGTGCCTGCCGAGAAGTTAGCACCTGAGGTCTTTGCTTTTGCGTCTTCGTCACGCTTGAAGTAAACCTGAATTTTCTTAGCTTCCTTGTTCCGGTCATAGTAAGAGAAACAAAAGGGTGACAAATATTTCATTTATTATATCACATAAAATATAAATTGTATATTAATATTATAATTTCCATTTGAAAAATTCATTTTGTTGCAAAGCAAATATTTATAAATTTTGTATAAACTCACCATATAATTTAAAAAAACACTTGATATTAATCGCTGAATATGTTAAAATACCTAAAATTTATAAAGGAGGTATTTACTAATGGCTATGACATATGAGTCAATCGTTGAGGCTGCAAGAGATAAGTTCTGCAACATTGATGTTTCATCTGTTGATGGCGTTCGCGCTTTCCAAATCAATATTGAAGGTAAGTCTGTTAACGGTATCTTCTACATTGAAATCAAGGACGGCGAGGTTCACGTTGAGCCTTATGAATATTATGACAGAAACGCTATCATCCACATCAATCCGACTAACTTCATCAAGCTCATCAACGGTAAGCTTGACCCTGTAAACGCATTTGCAACAGGTAAAATCGGCGTTGAAGGTGATACAAACGCAGCTCTTGAAATGATTAAGTTCATCAAGGCGTAAGCAGAAAACAGAAAGGGGAGGGTTTCAGACCCTCTCGTTTTTTTATCTTGACAGATACGGTATAGGGGTATATAATAATATACGGATAGGGGGTATATGCCATGAGCGAAAAATGCGAATGCTGCAATAAGACTAAGGAAAGAAGCGAAGAGGAGTATAAGTCTCTCATCAACCGTCTTTCAAGGATTGAAGGGCAGATAAGGGGAATAAAGGGTATGGTTGAAAACAACGCTTACTGTATTGATATTATAACTCAGTCAGCCGCCGCGAGCGCCGCACTGAATTCTTTTACGCGCGAGCTCCTTTCAAACCATATCAAAACCTGCGTTAAGGACGATATCCGCTCAGGTAACGATGAAACTATTGACGAGCTTCTCTCAACGCTTCAGAAGCTTATGAGGTAAAATATGACTCAGTATAACGTAACGGGAATGAGCTGCGCCGCCTGCTCCGCAAGGGTGGAAAAGGCTGTAAACGGCGTTGAGGGCGTAACCTCCTGCGCCGTATCCCTTCTTACAAATTCAATGGGAGTTGAAGGAAGCGCAAGCCCCGAAAATATTATTGAAGCCGTTGAAAAGGCAGGCTACGGCGCCTCGCTTAAAGACGGCGGCGAAACACAGAATATGCCGAAAAGCGATTCGCTTGCTGACACCGAAACGCCGAAAATCAGAAACAGGCTTATCGCCTCTATAGTATTCCTTCTGCCTCTTATGTACGTTTCAATGGGGCATATGATGTGGGGCTTTCCTCTGCCTGCGTTTATGGTTGATAATCATATCGCTATGGGGCTCTTTCAGCTTATTTTTTCGGCTATAATAATTGTTATAAATCAAAAGTTTTTTATAAGCGGAATAAGAGGCGTGCTTCACCGCTCGCCGAATATGGATACACTCGTTGCGCTCGGCTCAGGCGTTTCGTTCATATACAGCGTGGTTCAGCTTTTTGCAATGACCGTGTATCAGCTTCAGTCAGACTCCGAAAAGGTTATGGCGTGTATGCACAGCCTTTACTTTGAATCCGCCGCAATGATACTGACTCTTATAACAGTCGGCAAAATGCTTGAATCGTATTCAAAGGGAAGAACAACTGACGCGCTCAAAGGCCTTATGAGCCTGACTCCCGAAACGGCAACTCTTGTAATTGACGGGGAGGAAAAAACAGTTCCCGTCTCTCAGGTTAAAAGGGGAGATATATTCGTCGTGCGCCCGGGCGAGAGTATACCCGTTGACGGCGTTATTATAGAGGGCGAAAGCTCGGTTAACGAAGCCGCGCTGACAGGCGAGAGCATCCCCGTTGATAAAACAGAGGGCGACTCCGTATCCGCCGCAACAATCAACACCTCGGGCTTTATAAAGTGCGAGGCTTCAAGAGTCGGCGAGGATACAACTATAAGCCGGATTATAAAAATGGTTAGCGACGCCGCCGCAACTAAAGCTCCGATTGCAAAAATTGCCGATAAGGTTTCGGGCGTTTTCGTTCCCGTTGTAATCGGAATTGCCGCCGTCGCGTTCGCCGCGTGGCTGATTGCAGGCAGTCAGTTTTCCTATGCGCTGACCCGAGGCATAACCGTCCTCGTTATTTCCTGCCCCTGCGCGCTCGGTCTCGCAACGCCCGTTGCAATTATGGTCGGAAGCGGAAAGGGAGCAAAAAACGGAATTCTCTTTAAAACAGCCGCCTCGCTTGAGGAAACGGGCAGAATACAGATTGCCGCGCTTGATAAAACGGGAACAATAACAAAGGGCGAGCCCGAGGTTACCGAGCTTATCCCTTGCGCTGTCAGCGAAAATGAGCTCCTCAGTTTAGCTTATTCGCTTGAAATAAAGAGCGAGCACCCGCTTGCAAAGGCTGTCTGCGAATATGCTGAAAGGAAGGGAATATCAGCACTTGAAAGCAGCTCCTTCAAAGCTCTTTCGGGCAGCGGTGTTACAGCGGTAATAAACGAAAAAGAGTGCTTCGGCGGAAGCGTAAAGTTTATTTCAAAAAAGGCTGAAATTCCTGAAATAATAAAGGAAAAGGCCCGCGCGCTTGCAGACGGAGGAAAAACTCCGCTTGCGTTTTCATCGCAGGGCGAGCTTCTCGGAATTATCGCCGTTGCAGACGTTATCAAGGAGGACAGCGCCGAGGCAATCCGTCAGCTTAAAAATATGGGAATCCGCGTTGTTATGCTGACGGGCGATAACGATAAAACCGCCGCCGCAATAGGCAGGCAGGTAGGCGCCGATAAGGTTATTTCAGAGGTGCTTCCCGACGAGAAGGAGGAGGTAATAAGAAGGCTTCAGCTCTTCGGAAAGGTCGCAATGGTGGGCGACGGAATAAACGACGCCCCCGCGCTTACAAGAGCCGATATAGGAATAGCTATTGACGCTGGCGCAGACGTTGCAATCGACGCCGCGGACGTTGTGCTTATGAACAGCGCGCTCAGCGACGTGCCCGCAGCTATAAGGCTGTCTCGTGCAACGCTTAGGAATATCCACGAAAACCTCTTCTGGGCGTTCATTTATAACGTTATCGGCATACCGCTTGCCGCAGGGCTCTGGATTCCGATAACGGGCTGGACCCTTAAGCCGATGTTCGGCGCCGCGGCTATGAGCCTTTCGTCCTTCTGCGTTGTAACAAATGCGCTGAGGCTGAATCTGTTCAAGGTCGCAAACGCAAAAAGAGATAAAAAAATAAAGCCCGTTGAAATTAATTTTGAACAGGATAATAAAACTGAAAGTGAAAAGGAGATAAACGCTATGAAAAAAACTATTAAAATTGAAGGTATGATGTGCCAGCACTGCGAAGCAACAGTCAAAAAAGCGCTTGAGAGCCTTGACGGTGTTGAAAGCGCGGACGTTAGCCACGAGGAGGACAGAGCAACGGTAACCCTTTCTTCCGACGTTGATAACGCCGTTTTAACAAAGGCAATTGAAGATAAGGAATATAAGGTTGTTGAAATCAACTGATAATTAAAAGGATGCCCTCGGGCATCCTTTTTGAGACTCTCGAAAAAGCACATAACCGCTCCGAATCCCGTAGGGGCGACCTTTGGTCGCCCGCAAAACGCGTCCCCGACGTCCCGAAATCGGGCTCGCGGCGCGCGGGCGGTTAAAAACCGCCCCTACGATTGTATTTACAACATTTTCCTCAGTTCGTAGGGGCGACCTTTGGTCGCCCGCAAAACGAGACGCCCCTCCATCTTTAGTAGTTCAGCGCAGCTTCAATTTCTTTTTCAATAATTTTTACAATTTCTTTAAGCCCTTTTTCGTCCTCCTCGGTGAATCTTGAAAACTCCGTGGAGTCAATGTCAAGAACAGCATAGAATTTTCCGTTCATAAAAACGGGAAGCACTATTTCGGAGTTTGAAGCGCTGTCGCAGGCTATGTGCCCTTTGAATTCGTGAACGTTGTCAACTCTTTGTACCTCTTTTGTTTCAGCGCATTTTCCGCATACGCCCCTGCCGAATTTAATCTCTTCGCACGCAGGCTTTCCGCTGTATGCGCTTAAGCTCAACTTATCGCCGTTAACTCTGTAAAAGCCCGCCCAGTTTACTCCGTCAAGCCTTTCCTTAAGCAAAACCGAAGCATACGAAAACATTGAATAAATATAATTCAGCTTCTCCAAGCCTTCACCGATTTCTTTGCAAAGCGCGTCGTAATTCATCTTCATCCCTCCCTGAAATAATCTTAACACTAAATAAGAGCTTTTTCAAGTGGGGAGAGCTTTCTATTTAAGGTGGTTTTTTATACTGTTGAGCGTTTTCGCTTCAATTCTTGAAACGTAGGAACGGCTTATGTTAAGCCTCTGCGCAACCTCTCGCTGCGTCAGGGGCTTTTTGTTGTTGAGCCCGTAGCGCAGGATGATTATTTCCCTTGCGCGTTCGTCGTCCATATCTTCAATATATGCCTTAACCCTGTTCCAGCTCGTCTTTGTTTCAAGGTCCTCGGCGATGTCAAAATCCGATTTCAGCGTGTCCTCAATAGTCAGCGGGTTGCCGTCCTTGTCGTATTCAACGGTATCGCTCATAAAAACATCTCCGCTGCTTTTTTTGATTGAGCGGAAATACATCAGTATTTCGTTTTCTATGCAGCGGGAGGCGTAGGTTGCAAGCCGCGTGCCCTTTGTGTAATCAAAGGAGTCAATCGCCTTGATTAGCCCTATCGTGCCGATTGAAATAAGGTCGTCAGAGCAGTCCGTTTTTGAATAGTATTTTTTCACTATGTGCGAAACGAGCCTGAGGTTTCTTTCAATAAGCACAGCTCTTGCGTTTTTATCTCCGCCCGCCATTTTTTCAAGGTAAAGCGCCTCCTCCTTGGCGCTCAGCGGCTTGGGAAAGCTTGAGCTGTTCTGAATATGTAAAATGAGTAAAAGAAGATTTGTTCCGATTAAGGAAATTAACCATGAAAGCATTTTCATCACCGTTAAATTATATGCTCAAAAAATTATTTTATTATTTTTAATGACATTTAGATTATTTTAGTGTATAATAAAATTTAACTGAAATTATAGAACATACTTTTAATTTTTAAGGAGCGAAATATGACAGTAAAGTTGACAGGCAGAATTGATTCTTCAAACGCAGCTGACGTTGAAAAGAAAATAAGTGAAGAAATCGCGGGGAACACGGGCGAGCTTGTGTTTGACGCTTCTGAGCTTGATTATTTATCAAGCGCCGGTCTGCGCGTTATCCTCCGCTTTAAAAAAGCCAATCCCGAAACCTCGGTTATCAACTGTAATTCCGATGTGTATGAGATTTTCGATATGACAGGCTTTACGGAAATGATGGATATTTCCAAGGCGTACAGAAAGCTCTCAATCGAGGGCTGCGAGGTAATAGGCGAAGGCGCAAACGGTATCGTTTACCGTACTGACCCCGATACCATAGTCAAGGTTTACAAAAATCCCGATTCCCTTGATGAAATTCATAACGAGCGCGAGCTTGCAAGAAAAGCCTTCGTTATGGGAATACCCACTGCAATTCCTTATGACGTTGTTCAGGTTGGCGATTTATACGGCTCCGTTTTCGAGCTGCTCAGCGCAAAATCCTTCTCAAAGCTTATTGCCGAGGGCGGCGACGTTGACCTCCTTGCAAAGCAGAGCATTGATATTCTTAAAACAATCCATTCAACAATGCTTAAGGACGGCGAGCTTCCGAGCAAAAAGGAGGAGGCTTTAAAGTGGGCTGAATTCTGCGTTCCTTACCTCCCTGATGAAATTTCAGGCAAGCTTGTTGAGCTTTTCAAAGCAATTCCCGAAACAAATAATATGCTCCACGGCGATTATCATATCAAGAACATTATGCAGCAAAACGGCGAAAATCTTCTTATTGATATGGACACTCTTTCAATGGGTCATCCCGTGTTTGAGCTCTCTCAGATGTATCTTGCTTATCTCGGCTTCAGCGAGGTTGACCATAACGCAATTGAGGATTTCCTCGGCATTGACCGTAAAACCTCCGAGCAGTTCTGGAACAGCTCGCTTAAATATTATTTCGAGGGCAAAGACGAGGCGTTTATCAACGACGCTGTAATAAAAGCACGCATTATAAGCTACACAAGGCTTCTCAGAAGAACAATCAGGCGCGAGCCTGAAAAAACCGAGATTATTGAAAACTGTAAGAAAATGCTCTGCGAGCTTGTTCCGAGCGCTGAAGCTCTTTACTTTTAATTCAATTTGATTCTATCTGAAAACGCAGGATTTATAAATGAAATTAGTACCCGAAAAACGAACCTTCAGGCTTGAGCCCGCCTCAATTGATATAGTCAGCGAGGACGCCTCAGCCTTTCTCCGCAGCCTTAAGGTTCAGCGAAAAAACATAATTGAAACACGTCTTACAATTGAGGATATGCTTCTTGATTATATGGAGCATTTCGGAAGCGACGCTGAATTCACCTATATCAGAAACAATTTCCTCGGAAAGCCGTATATTACAATAACCGTTGAGGGCGACCCCTTTAACCCGCTTGAAAAGGACGATAACGACGAGTTCGGTAACTGGTCAAGCGCTCTTATCCAAAATGCTGATTTTACCCCGTCCTATACCTTTGACAGAGGCGTTAACTCGGTTACCATGCGCTTCTCAAAAAAGGGCATAAACCCTATATTCAAGCTGCTTATTGCAATTGTTGCCGCAGTGTTGTTCTCAATGCTGAGGTTTGTGATTCCCGGCGAGGTGATAACGCTTATTGAGGAAAACGTTCTTGATTCCTTCTATAACGCCTTCCTCGGGCTTATGAAAACTGTTGAAATGCCGCTTGTGTTCCTTTCCGTAACCTGCGGAATTATCGGAATAGGGGACAGCGCCGTTTTCGGAAAAATCGGAAGGAAAATGGTGCTCCGCTTCATAACGGTTATTCTGTTTTTTACCTTCATTTCGGGCATTGTGTTTTCAATGCTGTTTACAAAAATCATCGGCTATCACGGCGCGGAGTTTTCGCTCAAGGTCGGAATTGATATGCTGCTTGACCTTATTCCCGAAAGCCTGATTGACCCGCTGACAAGCGGAAACACGATGCAGGTTGTGGTTATGGCTGTGTTTATCGGCGTTTCGGTTGTAATCCTCGGCTCAAGGTCAAAAACCATTGCTAGCATTATTAACGAGGGAAACCGCATAATCGTTTACATAACAAGCGTTATCTCAAAGCTCCTTCCGTTTTTTATCTTTATCGTTATCCTCGATATGATTTGGAGCGACAACGTTAAAATGTTCATCAGTATGTGGAAGCCTATTGCCGCATTTGTTGTAACGCTGATAGTTCTGTTCACTCTTATGCTTATTTACGTCTCCTCAAGGGAGGGCGTAAAGGCAAAGGTACTTGTTAAGAAAATGCTCCCGACCTTCCTTATAGGCCTCGGAACAGCGTCCTCTGTTGCGGCAAACGGCGAATGCTCCGATTCTCTTGCAAGAACTATGGGCGCAAATAAGAGATTTGTTGAGTTCGGTCAGCCCGTCGGCGGCGTAATCTTTATGCCGTCAACTGCAATCAACTTTATGGTCTGCTCAATTTACTTTGCTGCTTACTATAAAATTGACGTCTCAATGCTCTGGTTTATTATTGCAGTTCTTGTCTGCACCTTCGTTGCCGTGGCAACTCCTCCCGTTCCGGGCGGCGCGCTCGCGGCGTATACGGTAATTTTTGCCCAGCTCGGAATTCCGTCGGAAGCAGTTGCGCTTGTTGTCACTCTTGATATTCTGTTCGATTTTGTTGCAACGGCATTTGACGGCTCCTTCCTTCAGCTTGAGCTTATCCGCCAGGCTGATGAAAACAAAATGCTTAATTACGATATTCTCAGAAAATAAATGTTAAATCATATTTAACGGTGAAAAGATGAAAATGTATGTAATGTGGGCGCTGCTCTTTGTCGCTGCAGAAGCGATACTCAGCTCCCTTCAGCTCAGCTTAAGAAAAAAGGAAATCAAAAAGGGCGCGCGAATCGGTCTGATTATCGTAAAGGCTGTTGTGGCAATCGGCTTTGCAGGGCTTGTTATGGCGGGTCCCGTTCAGCTTCGCCCCGCTCAGCCGATAATGATTGCGCTTTATGCGGCGCTTCTTATGGACGCGCTTGCAGACGCGCTTTACAGCATTTACTGCGCAGTCAGAAAGAAGGAGAGGAGCTTTAAGGCGTTTAAAGCCTTAAGCCTTGTTCTGGGAGTTCTGTTCTTTATCTACGGAACTGCAAATATGCAGATTGTATCCCCGAATTATCATACCTATTCTTCACAGAAACTCAAAAGCGAGCATAAAATAATCTTCGCCTCCGATATCCATGTAGGCAGCGCGCAGAACTTTTCAACCCTTGAAAAAGAGGTTGCTGCTATGGCGAAGGAAAAGCCCGAATGCATTATCCTCGGCGGCGATATAACGGATGATTACACAACAAAAGAGGAAATGCTCAAAACCTATAAGCTTTTCGGCGAGCTTGATATTCCCGTTTATTATCTCCACGGAAACCATGACCGCCAGAAGCACGCCGAATACGCAAACGGCTTGCAGTACACAGCCGAGGAGCTTGAAAAGGGAATTAAGGACAGCGGCGTTATAGTTCTTAAGGACGAATATGCAGACCTCGGAGA
>CAMOWP010000012.1 GCA_946628455.1 uncultured Clostridia bacterium
AATGGATGGAGGACGATTGGGTATGAATTGGGAAGAATATCAAAATATTGACTTTTATAAAGAGTCGCATCCAGATTGGAACAAACGCAAGTCGCACGAATACTTGGTCGAAGATGAAATGAGGAGATTGATAAATGAAATTTCTTGATGTTTTCAATGAAATTGATAAGGGAAACTATGCTCTAACTGACGAAGCTGTTTATTCCTCAATTCAAAATAATGATAGACTAATTCCTCTATATGGTGGCAACAAGAATCACACATCAACCGACAGAATGATTTCCGTATCTGCGAAAACCAAAAAAGGAACTTCGATAAGAATCTTTTCTGGTGAAGGAATTATTATTAGTCTAGATGGAAGCGCAGGTAATATGACATATAAGCGCGATGAAGAGTTTGCTCTTAATCATCATGCTGGATTCATAACACTACGAGACAGTTCAACAAACATTGTAAATTTGGAATACTTTGCACTATTTTTACAAAATTTTTATAAGAACATCAGTGTCAGCGATGGCTCAAAAACCTTATCGTTAGAGCAAATATATTCTGAAGAGTTTGAGTTGCCTTCATATGAAACCCAATGCACCATATTATCAGCGTGGAAAAAGACTAAAGAAAAAATAGATAGTCTAATGAAATATGTTGATTGTTGCAATGAATTGCTAAAAAAGCAATTAACTGTTGACTATAATAATTATCAAGGAAAAGCTGTTCCTATATCACGATGCATTGATTATATGAGCGGAAATTCTGGTTTAACCGAGGAATTTATATATCAAAAATTGCAAGTTAATACAGATCCATACATAGTTTTATCCAGTTCAACTGAGGATCGTACATTAATGGGGAAAATTCCAATGTGCACTATTAACGATAAACCTCTAAAAGTATTTGAAGGAAAAAATGGTTTATTAGTTTCAAGAAACGGTAAAGCTGGAACAACAAGGTATTTACCTTCTGGTAAATACACTATTAACGATCACGCGTATATTCTCTATGTTAAAGATGATTCACCATATGATATTGATCTTCGTTGGCTAGCTCTTCAATATAAATCTGAGTTTTTACAATATTCTTCAAATTCTGATAATGGAACTTGGAATATGACGGGCTTTTTCAAACAAACAAAAATTGATATACCTGACATTGAAGAACAAAATGCGCTAATTGAGATATATGAAAGATTAACTCGTTTCAAAAAGGCTTTCTCTACATTAGATAAAGCTGTTTCAACCTTGTTTGAAAAACAGGTGAGTTAATATAATAAAAAGCAGCCGATAGAACCATACTGATTCTATCGGCTTTTTCATAATAACTCTAAAATATTTTTAATTTAGCGTCAAAATAGCGTCACGGAGTAAAAAACAATCTCGCAAACCGCCTGTTTAAGCCATTCTTGAAAATCTCGGTATTATTCCCACTCCACGGTTCCCGGGGGTTTGGAGGTGATGTCGTAGACTACGCGGTTGACGCAGGGGCACTCGTTTGTTATGCGGTTTGAAACCTTTGCGAGGATATCGTAAGGGATTCGCGCCCAGTCTGCAGTCATAAAATCGTCAGTTGTGACGGCTCTGATTGCAACGAGATGCTCATACGTTCTGTGGTCGCCCATAACGCCGACTGTTTTTACGCCGGGGAGCACGCAGAAGAACTGAGCGAGGTTGCGCTCGTAGCCGTTTTTCGCCATTTCGTCCCTTAAAACCGCGTCTGCTTCCTGAAGAATTTTAATCTTTTCAGCAGTGATTTCACCGATAATCCTTACTCCGAGACCGGGGCCCGGGAACGGCTGGCGCCAGACGAGCTCACGCGGAATTCCGAGCTTTTCGCCGACTCTTCTCACCTCGTCCTTGAACAAATCCGCAAGCGGCTCGATTATGCCGAGGAATTCAACGTCCTCCGGCGTTTTAACGCGGTTGTGGTGAGTTTTGATAACATCCGCGTCGCCCTTGCCCGATTCAATGCAATCGGGATAAATCGTACCCTGTGCAAAATAGCCCCTGTCGCTCTGCTTCCTGATTTCATCCCAGAAAACGTTAAAGAATTCCGTTCCGATAATTTTTCTTTTCTCCTCAGGGTCTGAAACTCCTTTGAGCGCCTCGAGGAAATGCTCGCCGCAGTTTACCCTGATAAAATTCATATCAAAGAGCGTTGTAAACGTTTTTTCAACGAAATCGCCCTCGTCCTTTCTCATAAGCCCCTGGTCAACAAAAACGCAGGTCAGCTGCCTGCCGACAGCGCGTGAAAGCAGCGCCGCCGCAACCGAGGAATCAACCCCGCCCGAAAGCCCGAGGATTACGTTTTTATCGCCAATCTCAGCTCTGAGCCTTTCAACAGTATTCTCAATGAAGCTGTCCATAACCCAGTCGCCCTTACAGCCGCAGATGTTATAAAGGAAATTATAAAGCACCTGATGACCGTATTCCGAATGAGTAACCTCAGGGTGGAACTGAACTGCAAAAATACCCTTTTTAACGTTCTGCATAGCGGCGCAGGGGCAGTCGGGAGTTGTTGCAATAACCTCATAGCCCTCGGGCGCCTTGGCGATGTAATCCGTGTGGCTCATCCATACAATTGACTTTTCGGGAATATTCTCAAAAAGCGGAGAAGCCTTTGCCGAAAGCTCGATTTTTCCGTACTCCGAAACAGGAGCCGTTTTAACCTCGCCGCCCGCCATCCAGGCAGTGAGCTGGCAGCCGTAGCAGATACCGAGAATCGGCACGCCGAGCTCAAGAATCTCCTTTGAATAATGGGGAGAGGACATATCAAAAACGGAGTTCGGTCCTCCCGTGAAAATTATGCCCTTGTACTTATTTTTTCTTATGACGTCAAGGTCTGTTGTGTACGGCAGAATTTCCGCATAAACTCTGTTGTCGCGCACGCGGCGGGCAATAAGCTGGTTGTACTGGCCGCCGAAATCAAGAACTAAAATCTTTTCCATATTTGCCCTCCTGATAAACTTTTTTATATTATAATCACAAACGGGCGTAAATTCAATAGACTATTTAAGCATTTTTATTGACAAGGCTGATTTTATTGTACTATAATGAAACTGACGATGAAAGGAGAATGAATATGAAAATCTGTCCTCACTGCGGCTCGCAGAATGTTGACGGAGCTTTTAGCTGCTCCGCCTGCTCGGCTGATATAAGCTACGTTCAGCCCGTTAATAACGCCTATCAGAACAACTCTTATCAGGCTCCGCCTTATCAGAATAATCAGGCGCCGCCCTATCAGAATTATCAGGCTCCGCCTCAGCAGCCGTATAATCAGAGCCCTTACGGCTACAACACCTTTGACCCCGTTGTTTCAAAGCTGAACAACGAAATTCAGAACGCAAAGACCTTAGGAATTGTTTCGGTTGTTTTCATCTTCATTATGAGACTTGTTACCTTTGTTTGCGCGCTTATAGGAATGAGCAAGGCAAAGGCGGCTAAAATAGAAGCAGAGCAGCTCGGAAACCAAATGCTCGTAAAGGAAGCGCAGGACGCTTACAAAACGAACAAAATCGCGCTTATCGTTACTATCGTGCTTTACGCGCTGGGAATTCTTTCTACAATTGCCTTCTTTGTTATCTATATGGGTATTATGGGCGAAAGCATTGACAGCTTAGGCGACTATATGTAAACAGTAAACGCCAAAAGTGGCAAGAACTCAGGTTCTTGCCACTTTTATTTATGCTTTCTGTACGGTGCTTCGCACGCGGACGGGCAATGCCCGTCCCTACGTTTTCTTTTTAATATTTAACAGGGGTTGAGGAAAGGTACTTGTTAACCATAAGCGCTACTTTAAATACGATAGCGTCGTCAAACTCCCTGAGGTCAAGCCCCGTCAGCTTCTTGATTTTTTCAAGACGGTAAACGAGGGTGTTTCTGTGAACGAAAAGCTTCCTCGACGTCTCTGAAACGTTAAGATTATTTTCAAAGAATTTCTGAATGGTGAAAAGCGTTTCGGAATCGAGCGAATCGATTGAGCCCTTTTTGAAAACCTCCTTTAAGAACATATCGCACAGCGTTGTGGGAAGCTGATAGATAAGCCTTGCAATTCCGAGATTTTCATAGGAGATGATTGACTTTTCGTTATCAAAAACCTTGGCAACCTCAAGCGCAACCTGAGCCTCCTTAAAGGATTTTGCAAGCTCCTTGATGCCGGTAACGCAAACGCCTATTCCCACTATTGCGCTGCAGTAAAATTCGCTTGCAAGCGTGTCGCAGATTGACTGCGCGAGCTTTTCAAGGTCCTTGGTGTCAATATTCGGGCGCACCTCTTTAATAAGCGCTATATCCGTTTCGTTGATGTTGATAACGAAATCCTTTGATTTATCGGGGAAGAAATTCTGAATAATGTCAAAAACGGAAACCTCGGTTGCCTCCGTTATCCTGATAAGGAAAACAACCCTTGACGCGTCGTTATTGAAATGAAGCTCCCTTGATTTGATGTAAATATCGCCCGGCAGAATGTTGTCAAGAATAACGTTTTTAACGAAATTTGAGCGGTCAAACTTTTCATCGTTGCTCTTTTTAATCTGCTCAAGAGAGATTGCGATAAGCCCTGCGTAGTGGCGGCTGACCTCGTCAGTTCCCTCAACGAAAACTGCGTATTCCGGATGAACGTTATCTCCGAAAGCCTTATATGTGGATGAATCAACGCAGATGAGCGGGCCGTTGAAAACGCCGCCTGCGATTACACCCTTTCTAACCTCGCCGATAAGCCCGAGCTCGCTTGAGGCGATAACCGTTCCGCCCTCGTCAACAACGCCGATAACGCGGTCAATAGCCTCTCTCATCTGATTTATTATACCCTGGAATAATCTGTTCGGCATACTTGTCCCTCCGAAAAATTCAAAAATCTTATAATTGTGCACAAAAAAACATTAAACCGTTTGTATATATTATACAAGAGGTTTAATGCTTTTGCAACCTTTTTCACAAAAAAAACTCAAAAAAATTGTCGAAAATAACCAAAGTAACCAATAGCCACAATATATAGTGCTTTACTCTTTTATGAGCAACAATTCTTCCCCGGTGATATACCGCGCCTCGCCCGCCTTCAGGCTTTCGTCAAGAGGGAGGCTGCCCATTTTTGTCCGCTTAAGCTCAAGGACGGTTATGCCGTATTTCTTAAACATACGCTTAATCTGGTGGTAAATCCCCTGGCGGATAACGATTTCAGCCTTAGTAAAATCCCCGTCAACGGCGCTCAGTCGCGCGGGGAGAAGCGCTTCGCCGTCAAGCGTAATTCCGCTTTCAAATTCTTTGATAAGCGCTTCGTCAAAAGGCTTGTCCAAAACTGCGATATACGTTTTGTCAATATGCTTTTTAGGGCTTAAAATGCTGTGAGCAAACTCTCCGTCATCAGTGATAAGAATAAAGCCCGTGGTGTTTTTATCGAGCCTGCCCGCGGGGAAAAGCCCCCTGCGCCTCATCTCTGCGGGAAGCAGGTCAAGCACCGTTTTCTCGCTTTTATCCTCGCTTGCGGATACTACGCCCTCAGGCTTGTTGAGCATAATGTAAACGAACTGACGCGCGTTGATTTCCCTGCCGTCAACGGTTATGCTGTCGGCTTCTGAAACCTTTAAATCTCCCGATTTTGCGGGGCGTGAGTTAACAAAAACAGAGCCGCCTTTAATCAGCGACTTTGCCTTGCTCCGCGTGAGGTTGAGATTTTTTGAGATAAGCTTATCAAGTCTGTCCATTCTGAGTAAGCCCCGTTAAAAAGCCGTTTTCCGCCGACGGGTCGCAGAGGTCCGCGCCGATTAAAATACCGTCGCACACCATAAGGTCGGCAATAACGTTTTTGTTATTTTTATAGTTTTTAATCTTATATGTATAAAGCGTAGCCTTTTTACCCTTGTAGCCTTCAAGGTTAAAGCCCTGCTCCTTCTGAATATCACTGTAGGAGGAGTAAACGTCGTTGAACTCGGCGGGGATTTCAATTTCCTTCACCTCGGGTTTCTCCTCAAATTCATAGCCGAGAGAGGCGAGATAAGCGCTTCGCTCCTCCTCCGAGGCGCAGCTTATGCTCGCGCTTGCGCCGACGGGCTTTCCGTTGTGGTTTGAAACAAAGGTAAGGATTATAACGGCGAGCCCCGTTATTGCGAGCGCCGCGCCGAAAAGCTGCTTCGGCTTGAGCCTGAAGGTTAAAATCTGCATAGCATCACCCTGAATTTTATTATTCGTATTGCCTACAGATAATACTATGCGGCGCTAACTCACAATATAATCAATAATTTTTTTGTAATCAGAAATTTCAACCGTTGCGTCAAGAAAGAGCCCGTCCTCGCGGTACTCCTCGGCGTGAACAATTCCCCTTCTCGCAAAGGAAGCGAGGGAGAGCCTGTCAAACGGGAAAAGAAGCTGAACTCTTTTTGTGTTATCGGGAAGCGCTCTTGCAAGCTCAGATAGCAGGGAATCAAGCCCCTCGCCCGTAAGCGCGCTGATTTTAACGCTGTTTTCAAAGAAATCAAAATCGCCCTTGTCAGCCTTATCGCATTTATTGAGCACGTTGATAACGGGCTTATCGGAAGCGCCGAGCTCGTTTAAAAGGTCAAGCGTTACCTTGATATGCTCCGCGCATTCGGGCGAGGAAGCGTCGCACACGTTGAGGATAACGTCCGCCCAGAGCGCCTCCTCAAGCGTTGATTTAAAAGCGTCAACAAGCTGATGCGGCAGCCGCCTGACGAGCCCTACCGTGTCAATAAGCATAACCTGCCGTCCGTCGGGAAGATTCAGCTTGCGCGCAGTCGGGTCAAGGGTTGCAAAGAGCTTGTCCTCCTCAAGCACTCCCGCGTTGGTCAGCCTGTTCATAAGGGTTGATTTTCCCGCGTTGGTGTAGCCGACTATCGCTACGCACACGGCACCGTTTTTGCGCCGTCTTTCGTGAAGCTGAAGCCTGCGCCTTTCAACCTTGTCAAGCTCGCGCCTGAGGGAATCTATTCTGTGGCGGATATGGCGTCTGTCAGTTTCGAGCTTCGTTTCGCCGGGGCCTCTCGTTCCGATACCGCCGCCGAGCCTTGAAAGCGCAGTGCCCTTTCCGCCGAGGCGCGGGAGGGAATACTTAAGCTGAGCGAGCTCAACCTGGAGCTTGCCCTCGCTTGACCTTGCGCGTGAGGCGAAAATATCAAGAATAAGAGTTGTGCGGTCAACTGTCCTCGTGTTCGTTATATTCTCAATATTGCGCACCTGAACGGGCGACAGCTCGCTGTCGCATATAATCAGGTCAATTTCATTAAGCTCGCAGAAATCGGCAATATCGCCGAGGAGCCCTTTTCCGATAAACGTTGCAGCCTCGGGCGAGGGGCGCTTCTGGATTGCGTAGGAAACGACCTCAGCACCGCCCGTTTTAGCAAGCTCCCAAAGCTCGTTCATCGAAGCCTCCGCGTCGTAATCCCCCGTATCAAGGGCGATTAAAAACGCGCGCTCCTTATTATTTTCGCTGTAATTTTCAGTCATTAAGCCTCTGTTATTTTCTGTATTTTTCGGCTACCGCCTGCATAACCCTGTTCGCTACGGGGCCCGCAACCTGTGAGCCTGAGTTTCCGTTTTCAATTGCAACAACGAAGGCGTAAGGGCAGTCCTCATCGTCCATAAAGCCGGTAAACCAGGCGATATTGTGGTCCTCGTCCTCATCAATCTGAGCCGTTCCGCTCTTTGCGCAGAGGTTAAGCCCCTCGTATCTGTAATCGCCGTACTGCTCCTTGACGTTGTTCCTGAGCAGGTCCTTCATAGTTGAGGCAACGGCGGAATCCATAAGCTGAGTTCTTCCCGTGGGAAGCGCGATGTTGAGCTTTTTGCCAGCCTGTGAAAAGGTGTTTTCAACAATGTTCATAGAAACAGCCGAGCCGCCGTTTGCAACTGCGCTGACTATTCTGAGCATAGCAATTGGCGGAATTCTCGTGTCGCCCTGGCCTATGCCCGTCCAGCCGAGCTTATCGTCGGCAACGCCGTCAACATTGAATTTGCCCGCAAACGATTCAAGCTCGCCGCTCACCTTGACAGGCGAGCCGATTCCGAGCCTCTGCGCCGTTTCGCTGAGCTTTTCGTCTCCGAGCTCAATTGCAATCTGAGCAAAAACGGAGTTACAACTCTTTGCAAGCGCCGTTTCAAAATCAACCTTGTGGCCGTGGTTTGCGTTACAGATAATGTCCGTTCCGTGCTCGGGCGTGAATTTTCCCGAACAATCCCACGTTCTTTCAAAAACGTCGGGCATATTTTCAATGGCGCAGATTGCCGTAACAATCTTAAAGGTTGAGCCCGGTACGTAATGCGCGTTATAAAGGCGGTTGATATAAAGACCCGCATAATCCTCGTCGTTTTCAATTTCACTGCTGCTCGGCGGATAATTTACGTCATACGAAGGGGTTGAAACGCAGCAGATAATATCCCCCGTTTTGTAGTTGACAACGCCAACCGTTCCCTTTCTGCCGTCAAGCGCCTCGTAAGCTGTGTTGCAGATTTCGCTGTCAAGGGTCAGCTTTATGTCGTCGCCCTTGCCGTATTTCTTGAGCGAGTAAACGCCGAACACCTGATTGTAGCCCGTAAGCCTTGTTCCCCATACGCGCTGAACGCCCGTTTTGATAAAGTTCTTCGGGTCGCCCACGGTGTGAAGCGTTGATTTTCTTGTGGTTTTGCTTTCGGCATAAACTCTTTCACGGTCAACCGTTTTTGCAAGCTCAATGTCGTTGCAGTCATAAACGGTGCCCGCGCCGACAAGCGTTCCGTAATTATAAAGGTGCTTGTTATAGCTCTTGAGCGCCCATTCGCCCGAGTGTGCAACGAACGAGTAAATGAGAATTCCCGTTCCCGCAAGGAAGGCAATAATGAGGATTAAGAGGAAATAGCCTCTTCTTCTTATCATTTTCATCTCGCTTGTCCACCTCCCTGAGCAAGCTGCTCCTTCTGAGCGCGCTTGATATTTCTGTTTGAAAGATAGTTATACGTTCTTACGTCCGAAGCCTTGATGAAGGCAAGGATTCCCCAGCAGCTAATCATTGACGAGCCGCCGAGCGAAACGAAGGGAATTGTAACGCCCGTAAGCGGGAGGATATCCGTAATTCCGAAAACGTTCAGCGCGCACTGGAAAAGCAGCATTCCCGCGCCCGCAACCGCGGCGATTGAATAAAACGCCGAGCGCGAAGCGATTGAATTTACTATAGCCGAAATTGCAATTGCAACGAAGGAGAGAATAAGCAGAATTCCGAAAAGGAAGCCCCACTCCTCGCAGATAATTCCGAAAATGCTGTCGGAAATCGGAGCGTAAGCCGTTGAGCGGACGTAGCCGTTGCCGATACCAAGCCCGAAAAGCCCGCCGCTTGCTATGCCTACAAGAACTCTCGTCTGCTGCATACCGTTTCCGTAAGGGTCGTCAAAAACGTGGCGGTAGCTTGAAAAGCGCCTCATTGCGTAAGCCCTGTATTTAAGCAGAATCGCCGCGCCCATGCCCGCGCCCGTAAGCGCCGCCGCAATGGTTTTAACGTCTCCCGAGTTCATAAACGCAAGAATCAGGAAGGTTACGAAGAAAATCAGCGCCGTTCCGAGGTCGCGTATAACTATAAGCGAGCCTACGCAGACAACGGAAAAGCCGATGAAAAGAATAATATTTTTTGAGGTCTGAATTTTTTCAAGCGTTGCCGCGCCCACGAAAATGAACGCAACCTTAACGAATTCCGACGGCTGAAGCTTGAAGCCTGCAATTTCAATCCAGTTTCCCGCGCCGTTGGTTTTGTGGAAAAAGCCGATTATAACGTTAACGAAAAGGAAGAGCAGCGCGCCTGCCGCAACGAGCGGCCTGAGCTTCATGCAAAGGTCAACGTTTCCCATAAGGAAAACGAGGAATATAAACACAAGTATTCCCGCAAGCACAAGGAAAAACTGCTTGAAGGCTGAATCGGGGTTAACGCTGCCGATTGTTGCAAGCCCCACTCCCGAAAGGAAAAACGCAATCAGCTCAAGCTCAAAATTGCGCCTGTGAAACGCCGTGTAGAAAAATATGAGATAAACCCATTCCGTTGCAACGAGGCAGAGCAGCGCGAGCATTGCGGGAAATTCAAACTTTTCCCCGCAGGACGCCGCAAGGTAGCCCGTGCCAAGCTGAAATACCGATAAAATGAAAAGCAAAAGGAAATTGTTTATCGGCTTGATTCTTGTGATTTTTTTATTCTTAGCCATTTTTACCTCCTTACTTTTCATAGAAGATGAACACCTTGTCTCCGAAGGTGAGCATATCCTCGTCAAATATCAGCTGAGGCTGATAGATATATCTTCCGTTGAGCTTCGTTCCGTTGTGGGAATCAAGGTCTGAAACAGCCCAGCCGCGGCTTGTGCGGTGAATGCGCGCATGGTTGGAGCTTACGGTATCGCTCATAATCTGAATATCGCAATCGTTGCCCCTGCCGATTAAAACGTCGGTCTTTTTAAGGTAAACGGGGCGCCTCGTTTTGATGTCAACAAGCACGCCGTAAGCGATGTTTGTGTTATTTACAGCCGTTCTCATCTGCTGCCTTGTCTGAACGGAGAGCGCCTCGTCGCACTCAAATTTCAGCGGAACCTCGCCAAGCTGAATGATGTCTCCGTTTTCAATTACGCAGCGGGAGTCAATCTCCTTGCCGTTAACAAAAACGGGAACAGCCTCCGTGGTTTTTGCCTGAATAAAGTTAGTTATTGAATCGGGCAGGAAGGAGAGGAAGGTGGGCTCGTAAACGGTTGTGTTTTTAACAACCCAGTCCCTCCTCTTTTTTGCGATAACCGCGTGGAATTTTGAAATGCCCGAATTGCGAAGCACTATATCGTTTGATTTCGCCCTGCCGAGCGAGGTCTCCCAATGGTCAATATCAATGCTTTCGCCCGTAATCTGGTTAACGAGCCTTGCGAGGGTGTGAACTCTCGGGCGGTTCCTGAAAAGCGAAATAACGCAGGTAAAAAGAATAATAACCGCCGCCGCAGGCGAAACGTAGCGCATTATTGAAACTATAAAATCCATAGCTTTGCCACCTTTGCTGTAACAAATTTTAACTAATTTGTAATATTTTGTTATTTATATTATAGCTAAGGGAAAATAAAAGTCAAGAGTCTTGAAAATTGTTTTTATTTACTATATAATTTTTAATGAACAAGGAGGTGCTCTTATGGCAGAAAAAAGATTATTCGGCTATATCAACGAAAACGAGCCCGTTTACATTTACACAATTAAGAATAAAAACGGCTTGAGCGCTGAGCTTCAGACGCTCGGCGCGGGAATTCGCTCCCTTTTTGTACCCGACAGAGAGGGCAAAAAGGCAGACGTTGTGCTGGGCTTCGATTCCCCCGAGCCTTACACCAACCCCGATTACGGCTATCAGGGCTTAATAGTCGGCAGATGGGCAAACAGAATAAGAGACGGAAAGTTCACCTTCGGCGGCAAGGAGTATAACACCCCGAAAAACCAGGGAACGTGGACCTTACACGGCGGCGGGCGCTTCTCATTTACAAACTGGGAGGTTGCCGAAAGCGGCGAAAACTACATAGTTTTCAGCAGGTTTTCACCCGACGGCGAGGACGGCTTCCCGGGAGATTTCAGAATGAGCGTTAAATATACCCTTACCGACGGTAACGTCCTCAGGCTTGAATACTCCGTTTTAAGCAGCACCGACAACGTTGCAAACGTAACTAACCACGCTTATTTCAACCTTTCGGGCAAAAGCGGCGAAACGGTTGAAAATCACTATCTGCAGATTTTTGCGGATTATTTCACCGAAACCGACGAAAGCCAGCTTCCTACGGGCGAGCTCGGCGAGGTTAAGGGAACGATGATGGATTTCACCTCCCTTCATAAAATCGGCGATAGAATTGACGAGCCGTTCAGAGCGATTATCGACGGCATAGGCTACGATAATAACTACTGCCTGAGAAACAAAAGCGGAAGGCTTGAAAAGGCGGCAATCCTGCTCGATAAGGAAAGCGGGCGCAAAATGGAGGTTTTCACAGACCTCCCGGGTATTCAGCTTTACTGCGGCGGCTGGCTTGATAAAAATTACACCCTCGGCAAGGGAGACAGCTTAGTTACCTACAGGCGCGGCGTTGCGCTTGAAACGCAGTTTTACCCCGATTCCGTTAATTTTCCCGATAAATTCCCGCTTTGGACAGTCAAGGCGAACGAGGAATTTAAGACGGTTACCGAATTCCGTTTTTCGTGTGAGTAATTATGAGCTGCAGCATATATCTTCCGCTTAGTGCGGTTAAAATTGACGACCCGTTCTGGAACAAAATCACAGAGCTTGTAAGAACGGTTGTTATACCGTATCAGTACGAGGCACTGCATGACAGAATTGAAGGCGCGGAAAAAAGCTTTTGCATTGAGAATTTCATCAAGGCGGCGAAGGCAGACGGCAGCGTTACCTACCCCGTTGACAGGTGGTGCTACGGCGAGGACGATACCCCCGGGGGCGCGTTTCACGGCTGGGTTTTTCAGGACAGCGACGCATATAAATGGCTTGAAGCCGCGGCGTATTCGCTTTGCACCCACCCCGACCCCGAGCTTGAAAAAAAGGCGGACGGAGTTATTGACTTAATCTGCGCCGCACAGCTTGAAAACGGCTATCTTGACACGCTTTACATAATAAATGACCGCAGTAAGATTTTCACCAACCTGCGCGATTATCACGAGCTTTACTGCTTCGGTCATCTCGCAGAGGCAGGCGTTGCATACTATAATTCAACGGGCAAAAGAAAGCTGCTTGATGCGGCGATGAAATTTGCCGACCTTATCTGCGAAACCTTCGGCGAAAACAAAGGGCAGAAAAGAGGCTACGGCGGCCACGAAATAGCCGAGCTTGCGCTCGTTAAGCTCTTTGAAACAACGGGTTACGTAAAATATCTGAGAATGGCGAAATTCTTTGTTGATGAAAGAGGAAGGAAGCCTTACTACTTTGACCTTGAGCATAACGCAAAAACAAAAGGCGAGGGATATTTTTACAATCAGGCGCACAGGCAGCCGCGCTTTCAGACGGAGGCTGTCGGTCACGCGGTACGCGGAGTTTACCTTTACAGCGGTATGGCTGACGTTGCGAAATACTGCAACGACGGCGAGCTGTATTTTGCGTGCAGAAGGCTATGGGATAATATTGAGCAGAGAAAAATGTATATTACAGGCGGTATAGGTTCAACCGTTCACGGCGAGGCTTTTTCGTTTGACTACGACCTCCCTAACGACCTTGCCTACAGCGAAACCTGCGCTTCAATCGGGCTGATTTTCTTTGCAAAAAGAATGGCTGAGTTTGACGCTGATTCAAGATATTCAGCCGTGGCGGAAAGAGCGCTTTACAATACCGTTTTAGCCTCAATGGCTGAGGACGGAAAAAGCTTTTTCTACGTCAATCCGCTTGAGGTAAACCCGCTTGCCTGCCGCGTTGACGAGCGTAAAAAGCATATTAAAGCAGTAAGGCAGAAATGGTTTTCCTGCGCCTGCTGTCCGCCGAATTTAGCGCGGCTCATCTCCTCCCTCGGCGCGTACTGCTACTCTGAAAACGAGGATACTCTTTTCATCAATCAGTTTATCGGAAGCACCGCAAAGTCAGCTCTCGCAAGCGTTTCAGTTGATTCCGATTACGCCGGAAGCGGCAGGGTGAAAATTAAAATCAGCCCCAAAAGGCCTATGACCCTTGCAGTCAGAATCCCCGAGTGGTCGGACTATAAGGGCGGCGACGTCAAGGACGGCTACGAGTATTTCAGAATTGAAAAGGAGAGCGAGCTTGAATTTGATTTCAACTCTCAGCCAAGGCTCGTTAAATGCTCAAACCTTGTGCGAGGTAACGAGGGCAGGGCGGCAGTTCAGCGCGGTCCGTTTATCTACTGCATAGAGGGCGCTGATAACGGGGAAAACCTGCAGCTTCTCAGCATAGATAAAAACGCCTCCTTTATTAAGGACGGCGAATATCTTATTGCGGACGGCTACAGAGAAACGCCCGATGAAAAATTATACTCACTGTATTCAAAAACGAAGCAAACGCCCGTAAAAATAAAGCTTCTCCCCTATTACCGCTGGGGCAACAGAGGAGAAAATGAGATGCAGGTGTATATAAGAATTAACAATTAATAATTAAGAATTAAAAATTAAGGGTGGGCTTTGCCCACCCCCATTTTATTATGCTGTCCGCAGGACCATTAATTGTTCATTGTACATTGTTGATTGTTAATTAAAGAACTCCTGCGCTATGCGGACGGTTTCCATTGCGTCCTTTGCATAGTAATCAGCATTTATCATATCAGCGTACGATTTAGTAAGCACTGCTCCGCCGACTACAGCCTTAGCTTCGCTGTTTTCGTGCAGGAGCTTTATTGTTTTTTCCATATTGGGAACGGTTGTAGTCATAAGCGCCGATAGCCCAACAAGGCGCACGCCGTTTTTGAGCGCCTCCTCAAGCACCTTTTCACATTTAACGTCCTTTCCGAGGTCGATAACATCGAAGCCGTAATTCTGAAGAAGCACCTTGACGATATTCTTGCCTATATCGTGGATGTCGCCCTCAACCGTTGCAACTATTACCTTTTCGCCCTTGACCTGAGGCGTTGAGGAAAGCGTTATATGCGCCTTGATTTCGTCAAACGCAGCCTTTGCCGCGTCAGCGCTCATAAGCAGCTGAGGCAGGAAAAGCGTGTTCTTTTCAAAGCCGTCGCCCACCTTATCAAGCGCGGGAATAATGTTCTGCTTGATGATTTCGAGCGCCTCGGTTGTTTCAAGAAGCTGCTTTGCCGAGCGCGCGCTCTCCTCCTTCATACCCTTGACTATCGCGTCAAAGAGGCTGAGCTTGCTTTCCTGAACGGTAGCCGCGTCAACCGTAACTGCCGATTCAATATATTCCGCGCAGTTTTCGTCAAGCCCTGCAAGCGCGTTGTGGGCGTAGTAAGCGTTCATCATGCTCTGCGACATCGGGTTGATTATACCGCCCGAAAGCCCTGCCGAGAGCGCCTGTGTGTAAAACGCGGTGTTTATAGCCTCTCTGTTCGGGAGCCCGAAGGAGATGTTTGAAACGCCGAGCACGGTGTTAACGCCGAGAGTATTCTTAACGTAATCAACAACGCCGAGAGTTTCAACGGCGTTTTTATTATCCGTGCTGATGGTAAGAGTCAGCGCGTCAATTGCCAGATCCTTTTTGTAAATGCCGTATTCGCGTGCGGTGTTTATTATTTTCTGCGCAATTTTAATCCTGCCCTTAGCCGTTTCGGGAATTCCGTTTTCATCAAGGCAGAGGCAGACAACGACGCCGCCGTACTTTTTGGCAAGCGGGAAGATTTCGCGCATTGATTCCTCCTTGCCGTTTACGGAGTTAATCATCGGCTTGCCGTTGTAAATCCTCAGCGCGCTTTCCATTGCCGCAGGGTCGGAGGAATCAAGCTGAAGCGGAAGGGAGATAACGCTCTGAAGCTCAGAAACAGCCTTTGTAAGCATAGCCTTTTCGTCAATTTCGGGAAGCCCTACGTTAACGTCAAGAATATGCGCGCCGCTCTCCTTTTGCTTAATTCCCTCTTTTAAAATGTATTCAAAATCGTTGTCCCTTAGCGCCTGCTTTAAAAGCTTCTTGCCTGTCGGGTTTATTCTTTCGCCGATAACAACGCTCTTTTTGCCGAGCGTTACGCTCTCGTTTGAGCTTGCAACAACCGTATACGGCTTGTACGACGGAAGGCGCGCGGGTATATCCCTCGTTCTTTCAATCAGCGCCTTTATGTGCGCGGGAGTAGTTCCGCAGCAGCCGCCGAGGTAAGAGACGCCGAGCCTTGCAATCTTTTCCATATAATCGGCAAATTCGTCAGGCTCAACGTTGTAGACCGTCTCGCCGTTAATTGATTCCGGCAGGCCTGCGTTCGGGTTAACCATAATCGGGGTTGAGGAATATTTGTGAAGCTCCTCAACGAGGGGCAGCATCTGCTTCGGGCCGAGCCCGCAGTTAAAGCCGATAACGTCCGCGCCGAGCCCCTCAACAACGGCAACGGCTGTCCTGACGTCAGCGCCCGTTAAAAGCCTTCCCTTTTCATCAAAAATCATTGAAACGAAAATCGGCAGGTCGCAGTTTTCCTTAGCCGCAAGCATTGCCGCCTTAATCTCATACGTGTCGCCCATAGTCTCGATTAAAACGAGGTCAGAGCCCTCTGCGCCCGCCTTAACGACCTCGCTGTAGCAGCTGTAGCAATCGTCAAAATCAAGGTCTCCGAGCGGCTTTAAAAGCTTGCCCGTAGGACCTAAATCAAGGGCTACTCTCTTGCCCGTTTTTTTAGCGAGGGCAACGCCCGCCTTAACTATTTCGGCGCAGTTTTCATATTTCAGCAGGTTTGCGCCGAAGGTGTTGGCGGTTATAATATCCGCGCCCGCCTCGGCATAAGCCCTGTGCACGGCAAAAACTCTTTCGGGGTCGGTTAAATTAAGCTGCTCGGGAAGCTCTCCCGCAGCTAAATTAAGCATTGAGCCCATACCGCCGTCAAAATATCTAATCATTATTTTTCCTCAATTCCTATAAACGCGGTAACGCTTTTTGAGGGCATCATCTGGCAGCTCCCGGCAAGCGTTATACCAATTCTTTTTGTTATTTCAATCAGAGAAAACAGCTTTTTCTGCTCGGTTATATCAAGGTCAAAATACCCGGGCGAATACCGCCTGCGAAGCGAAACGCCAAGCTCTGCTTTAATCTGCTCCTCAAGTGTATCGCAGACCTCCTCAATAAGCGTTGCGGCAGCCGCCTGATACGCCATAGCCTTTGCCATATCCGTTGCGCTTGCCGTTTTAATAAGCCTGTCAATTCCGAGCCCGAGCGTTGCGCCGAAAACGGCAACCCTTTTGCAGCCCTTTAAATTTTCCGCAAGGCGCACGCTCTTAAAATGAACGCCGTCAATTATAAGCTCGTTTTCGGTAACCGTGCAGTCAAAAACTCTGTAAAGCGTTTTCGGCTCGGCTGCGTTTTCAACGGCGCGCGCCGCCTCGTCAACAAGGGAGAGTATGCTCTCGTCCTCGGTTTTGCTGTTTGTTCTGAGGTATCTTAAAATCTCTTTTTTATCCATTATTTAATAATTTCGGAAAGCCCGTTCATAATCTTTTCGGCAACGTCGGGCTTGTTCATTGTGTAGATATGAATGTTGTTGATTCCGTTTGCCATAAGGTCGATTATCTGCTCTGTTGCATAGATTATTCCCGCCTGCTTCATCGAGGCGTCGTCCTCGCCGAAGCGTTCCATAATCCTGTAAAACTTTTCGGGAACGGAGCAGT
The DNA here is from genome assembly GCA_946628455.1 of uncultured Clostridia bacterium. Taxonomy (GTDB): domain Bacteria; phylum Bacillota; class Clostridia; order Oscillospirales; family Acutalibacteraceae; genus Eubacterium_R. Next base: position 17,227 of record CAMOWP010000012.1, read on the forward strand.
TTGAAAGCTCGATTGAGCGGCGAATCTGCTTTGCGTTAGTTATCGGCATAATTCCTGCAATAATCGGAATCTCAATTCCTTTAACCCTGCACATCTCAACAAAATTCAAAAACTTTTCGTTGTCAAAAAACATCTGCGAGGTGAGGAAATCAAGCCCGCAGTCAACCTTCTGCTTAAGGTATTCAATGTCCTCAACCCTGTTTGCGCTCTCGGGATGAATTTCGGGATAGCACGCGCCGCCTATGCAGAAATCGCCCATAGTCTTAATCTCGTTTACAAGCTGATACGCGTGCTCAAAATACTGGTCGTCGGGGAATTCAAAGCCCTCGGGAATATCTCCGCGCAGAGCTAAAATATTTTCAATGCTATTCTCCTTAAGGTCGGACACAACACGGTGGATTTTATCTCTTGTGGACGTAAGGCAGGTAAGGTGGGAAAGCGCAGTTACGCCGCTGTCCTCAATAGCGTTTGCAATCTCCTGAGTGAAGCCCGCCTGCGTACCCGAGGCGCCGTAGGTAACGCTCATAAAGGACGGCTGAGCCTTAGCCATTTCGCCCACTACCGCCTTGGTATGCTCAAGATTTTCCCACTTTTTCGGCGGAAAAACCTCAAACGAAACGGTAACCCTGTTATCCTTTAAAATCCTGCTTATTTTCATAATATCACCGCACTGTAATTTTATAACTTAATTATATGACCGAACTCAGTTTGTGTCAAGGTGATAGCAAATGAATAATTGTTGATATTTTCATAAAGCTATGATATTATACAGTTGAAAGAAAATGTAAAATTTAATTAAGGAGGAAAATTTATGAAAAAGGTATTATCTTTATTTTTAGCGCTTCTTATGACGCTTTCCGTTTGCGCGGCAGTTCCTGCCTACGCTTTTGATTATGTTGACTACACCTATTGTCAGGGTAAAAAGAAGGGCGAAATATTAGGCTATCTTGAATGGATAACAACGCCTGACGAAAGCCTTACGGGGACAGAGGAAATACTGTCACTTGCCGAAGAAACCTACGAAAAAACGGTAAACGCTATGGCGATACTCAGGCAGGCGTATTTGGCAATAACCGAGGTTGAAAAGGACAAAACCCAGATGGAAGCCCTTTCTGTTGAGATGACGGAGGATTGGATTTGCGTTGCGGAAGGGCTCGCAAGCTCTATGGGCGACCCCTCAGGATGTGCGAGAGATATTGACGCATTTATAGCGGATATGCACGCCTCTAAGGTTGACGCAAAAGAAGCCCTTGAAACAAATAACCCGAAAACTGCCGAGCGCGCTCTTTTGGAATATCTGTACGCAGTAAAAAGATATCAGACAGATTTTACGCGTAACGTCGGCAATATGGAGCTTTTCTATAAGCACCGCGACGACGGTATGAATATGTATCAGCGCGCTCTTGATTTTGTTAAAAAAGCCAACGCTGACGTTGAAAAAGCAAACAAGCTTCTTGACGAGGCTACTGCCGAAGCGGAGAGCGCTCTTGCCACTCTTGGAAGCGCTTATGCAAAAGCTACGGCTCTTGCTCAGAACGCGCCCGAGGCGGACAGACAGCGTTATGAGGACTATGCGCAACGCTTCAGCCACGCTGATGAGATTAGAGGCGATTTAGGCGTTGACGGGTGGGCAAAGGTCAGCATAGAAAACCTTGACTATTTTGAAAACAGCCGTATCCCAGACCTTGAACGCTCGCTGCTTATCTATGGCAGTGATTTAGCGCCGCTCTTCAAAAACAGCCTTATTCCCGAATTCTTTATTAAGGCTAACAACCTTACTTATAACTCAAACGAGCAGCAGCTTGTTACCCCCGGAAACACTCAGGTTAATGATGACGGCGCCGAGCCGATAACCTACGCTGTCAGCAAATCAGCCGACATTCCTTATACAGGTCTTGACTGGTTTATAACAGATAACGAAAATGATATAACGATTCCCGACCCGTCCGAATTCAGCGAGAAAATACCGACTGCAAAGGAAGCGGGAACGTACTTCGTTTATATGAAATACAAGAGTGGCGACGAGACCCACTGCTTTGTATTAAAAACCGAAATCAAAAAAGCGCCGCCCGCTCCCGTAAAGCCCGTTAAAAAGGCTAACACGCTTAAGGCAAGCGGAAAGACGGTTAAAATCAAGGCTAAAACTCTTAAGAAAAAGAACGTTGCCGTAAAGCGCAAAAAAGCAGTTTCCGTAAGCAAAGCGCAGGGCACGGTAACATATGCAAAAGCAAGCGGAAGCAAGAAAATCGTAATCAGTAAAAAAACGGGTAATATCACCGTTAAAAAGGGTCTGAAAAAAGGGACCTACAAGGTTAAGATTAAGGTTAAAGCCGCAGGCAATTCAAAATATAAAGCAGCGACAAAAACCGTTACAGTAACCGTTAAAGTAAAATAAATAAAAATAAACCGCAGATTTGGGGCGCCCCTTCTCTGCGGTTTTGTTTTTTATTCTTCGGTTTTTTCTTCCTCAGCCTTTGCAGCTTCCTCGGCAGCCTTCATTTTAGCTGCTTCCTCTTCTTCAAGAACTCTGTAAGCAACCTTGCCTACGAGAGTTTTCGGAAGCTCCGTTCTGAATTCAATCTCTCTCGGCATAGCGTATCTTGAAATATTCTTTCTGCAGTGCTCAAGAATCTGCTCCTTAATTTCGTCAGTCGGCTCAACGCCTGGACGGAGAACAACGAAAGCCTTAACCTTATGCATTTTATATGGGTCGGGCACGCCGATAGCGCACGAGAGAAGAACGTCGGGATGAGCGTCAATAGTGTTTTCAACCTGTGACGGATAAACGTTGAAGCCCGAAACAACTATAAGTCTCTTCATCCTCTGCTTATAATAGATAAAGCCGTCCTCGTCCATAGTTCCGAGGTCGCCCGTATGGAGCCATCTGTTGCCGTCCTTGTGGTATCTCAGCGTTGCCGCTGTTTCCTCTGCGTTATCAAGGTATCCCTTCATAACGGACGGACCTAAAATACAGATTTCGCCCTCCTCGCCGTAAGGCACTTCCGTATCCGTCTTCGGGTCAACAATCTGATAGTAAATATCGGGGAACGGAATTCCGATACTGCCTTCGCGGAAATAATCGAAAGGAGTAAGGCAGGAGGCGGTTACGCACTCCGTTGTTCCGTAGCCTTCACGAATCTGTACCTTTGAATTGTGCTCTTTAAGGAAGGTGTCAACCTTCTTTTTAAGCTCAACTGAAAGCGAGTCGCCGCCGCAGAATACGCCTCTGAGGAAGGAGAGGTCAACTCCGTCGAAGCCGTCCGAGCGAAGCAGCGCCTCAAACAGAGTGGGCACGCCTACTATAACGTTAGGCTTATATTTCTTAACGTCCCTTGCGTATGTTTTAATAGTGAACTGCGGAATGAGAATACACGTTGCCGCAGCTGCGAGCGCAGTATGTATGCCGACTCCGAGACCGAAGCCGTGGAAAAGCGGCATAACGGAGAACATTCTCAGCCCCTTCATAGGGAAGCCTGCGCCTGCTGCAACTTCATAGCCAAGCGCGTTCATATTAAGGTTAGTAAGCTCAATACCCTTTGACGTACCCGTTGTTCCGCCTGAGAAAAGGATAACGGCGGTGTCGTTTTTATCGGGGTGAACCTCGGGTAATTCCTTAATCTTTCTGCCCTTTGCGAGAAAGTCATTCCAGCTGATAATGTTTTCATTGTCGGCAGGAAGCGGAGCAGGTTTGTCCTTAACCGTAAGCGGATAAAGAAGATTAAGCGGAAACGGAAGCGCGTCCTTGATTCTTGCAACGATTACCTTAACGGGGTAATCAACGTTTTCAAGCGCTTCAAGCACCTTTTCATAAAACATATCAAGAACGAGAATTGCCTTGCTTTTTGAATGTGAAACGTAGAAGGTTATTTCGCCTGCTGCAGAAAGCGGATGAATCATTGCGGGAACGGCGCCGATTTTGTTGAGCGCATAAAACGCGTTAATGCCCTGCGGCGCATTAGGCATACAGATTGTTACCTTGTCGCCTTCTTCAATTCCTATTGCGCAAAATGCCTTTGCAACAGCGTCAACGCTTCTGAAAAATTCGGGATATGAAGTCTTCTTTCCCTGAAATTCATAAGCGGGGTTGTTATATCCGTTGCCGTGAAGCTTGTTTTCGTATGCATATTCAATGGCTTCAAACATTGAGCCT